>JAOZSP010000018.1:13113-16721 GCA_029939615.1 Candidatus Izemoplasma sp.
ATATTCCTATACTTAAAACTATTGATGAAAAAATCATTACAATAGTTATGTAAATATAGGTTCTTCTTAACATATTAGCACACCTCATTAAAAAAAGCATTTATAATAATGTATGCACTTACCACTTAGTAATTGTATAAACATATGTTAGTGCACTCAGATGTTTTGAACAAGCGAAATGCCTGTAAGTCCAAAAAATGGTAGAAAGTAGCAATATCAATTGTTGGTTGGGTTCTCTAATTTTCCCGAATTTGAAAAAAATCAGATACGTGCTATAATAAATAAGGTGGATTAATAGAAATACTAGATGTTTCTTAACACACGATGGAGGATTTTATGAACGCACTGAAAATTAAAAATCTTAAATTATTAGCATTAACATTTATTATTATTTTTGCCTTTTCAGCTACTTTTGCCTATATGTTATATTCCGAGGAAAGACACAGTATTGAACAACAAACCTATTTAGTAGTTCAAAAAGACACAGAACATATTAGATCAATTTTCCAAGAGAAAATTTCATTCATTAACTCTGATGTTATCTTAATAAGAGATTTTTTCAAAATACAAGATGGTTTGTTTTTGGATGGAGTAGATACTAAATTTCGCACCCAACAAGATCGTGAAAATTTTGAAGATCAAATGCTTGCATTATTGAACATCAAAAACATTTACGATCAAGTCAGAATAATTGATAATACAGGACAAGAAATTATTCGAGTAAACTTTAATCAGGGGGACCCTTTCATTGTTTCAGAGGAAAATCTTCAAAACAAATCAGGGAGGTACTATTTCTCAGATTCAATTGGTTTAGACGAAAATTCTCTATATATTAGTAAATTGGATTTAAATATTGAAAATGGAGAAATTGAATTGATTGATGGTAATAAAACTAAGCCCATGATTCGGTTTGCTACACCTTTTTTTGATAACGATGGAAATAAATTAGGGATTATTGTAATAAATTACTTAGCTGATGATGTTCTCTCATTATTAAGCGAAACAGGATCTTTTACCTATGGTGATTTTGAGCTTTTCAATGAACAAGGATACTTTTTATATTCTCCTATTAGTGAAAGAGAATGGGGATTCATGTATGATGATTTACTAGATGAAACTTTTGAAAAGTATTACAATGTAGACATTCTTAATGATTCTACTACTACTGTTACCCAAACTGAAATAGATAATATCTTATTCACATCTACAAGAGTTTCTGCTGCTTCTATTTCAAGTCAAACTTCAGCCTTCTTAGATTCAGATATAGACGTAATTCTAGATGTAGGAGATTTTATTATTGTTTCTACTTTAGACATAAGCAGTCTTGAAGGTGTAAAATCATTAAATCAAAGTCATATTATAATTTTGATTCTAATCACTCTCCTTAATGTAATGATTTCAAAGTTAATTGATGAATTTGTATTTGCCAGACGAGAAAAACTAAAAGCAATAGAGTTCGCATCTAAATATGATTTATTGTTATCAATACCAAATAGAACATATATAAGTACGATTATTCAAAATTTAATGGCTAAAAAGATGGTATTCACTCTTTTATTTGTTGATTTAGATAAATTTAAGCAAATTAACGATTTATATGGCCACAATATTGGTGATGTGGCACTGAAGATGAGCGCAAAAATCCTAAATGATAAAGTTCGTGATTATGATGTCGTAGCTCGTTTAGGTGGAGATGAATTCCTAGTTGTTCTTCTTGAACTAGAAGACAAAAATATCATCAGCAGAATTTGTTCAAGTATGATTTCTGCTTTCAAAGAACCCCTTATAATTGAAAATAACAAGTGTCAATTAGGCTTATCTATAGGTATATCAACATATCCTAATGATGGAAAAGAATTTGATCAGCTGATAAACCAAGCTGATCATGCAATGTACAAAGCAAAAAAAGATTCAGGAAACAACTTCGTTTTCTTCAAATAGTAATTATTTTTCTAGCATTCAAAAACACCATTATTATTCCCATAATGGTGTTTTTATTTGCTTTGTATCATAACAACTTAATTCATTACTCTTGATATAGATTCTTTACCATATAATGAAACTCTTTTACACCAGTGAAAATCCTTAAAAAGAAAAACTTAGTAGTCTTCACGACTTTGAATCCAATTCTTTCATAAAGTTTAATCGCTTTTATGTTTTGACCTATAACCATTAACGAATATACTTTAATATCCTTATTTTTTCTTGCTTGATTTTCACCAAAATCTAATAACTTACTTCCAATCCCTTTACCTCTATACTCAGGATCAATAGCAATATAATCAACCATCATTTCATCTTTTGTTACCTTTGATCCAAGAATAACAAAACTAAAAATAGTAAACAACAACTTAAACATCCCAAAACGTCTAATAGCTTTAAATATGTTATATTTCGGAGTTGTTTTGCTTTTTTGTTGTTTTTTCCACTTTAAACATACTATACCTACAACTTTTTCCTCATAAGTATACACATAACTACCTTCTAAATTATTCTTATCAAAAGCTGGCAAATACAAAAAAAGGTCCGTTACTCGTTCATTTGGCCATGACTTAAGAGCTACCATTTTTCCTCTAAAAGCGTGTGTCATTATTATTGCAGCTTGAGGAAAATCATCTTCAATCATAGGTCTAATATTCAAATATTCTTCATTCATACATTTTCCTCCTATTTGTGATTACTCTTCCCAACTTAATTCGCTTTTTATTATACCTCTTACTTTTTCCGATAAATCAGTCGAATTAAAATTTTTATACCCATCAAAAGGTAAAGGCTGATGTATAACAATAGTAAATTTTCTTTTCATAGGCCAAAATATATTATTATAATTCTTATCTTTAACTAATGTGACAGGTACAAGTGGAACTCCACTTGCTAAAGCTATTTTGAATGCACCTCTTCTGAATTTTAATAATTTACCATTTTCTCTTTTTATAGTCCCTTCAGGAAAGACAACCATTGTAGATCCCTTTTTTACGTTTTCAACAACTTGTGAAACTGCTGTAACACCTTTTCTATTATTTTCTCTGTCTAACATAACACATCCAATCGATACTGCCCATTTCCCAATCGATAAGTAACGTAATATTGCTTTCTTTGCTAAAAAGGCAATTGGATACTCAGGAAGATTATGCATTAATACTGATATATCTAATTCTGAAGTGTGGTTTGAATAAATCAGAAATCTATTCTCATTTGGAAGGTGTTCCATACCAACTACTTTTGTTCTAACATTAAACAAGTGTATTGGAACACTAGCAATTTGTCTAGCTATTTTGTGTTTAAGCCTATCATCATTCGGTTTACCTTTTGCGAAAATAACATACGATACTTCCAAAAAGAGAATCGCAGCTAAAATTGCAGCAATAATTCCAACAATCAAACTAAGAAAAATGACTAATGGATTGTTGATAACTCCATCAGTTTTGTAATCAAATAAATAAATGCTAAGAACAGTAAAACAAGTATCAACAATTAGCAAGAATAATGTAATCATAATATCACCATTATCTTCCATGAAATTAATTTCTCTTATAGTATATCATATATTATTAGATTGATTTCATTTATCTTTCAAAAAAGGCAGCTAACAATAACAAGAAAAAAAA
>JAOZSP010000019.1:0-13053 GCA_029939615.1 Candidatus Izemoplasma sp.
AGTTGGTGACTTTGGTAAAACTGCGGTTGCACTTGATCGTTTAGATGAAATTATATTAAAAGATTCAGAATATTTAGATGATTCACAGAATACTCCCGAAATCAAAGGTGAAGTTGAATTTAGGAATATAAGCTTCAAATTTGAAGATGATTCAAAACCACTATTAAGAGATATTTCTTTCAAAGTAAAACAAGGCGAAAGTATTGCTATTGTAGGAAAAACAGGTAGTGGAAAATCAACTTTGATTAACTTAATGGTTAGATTACTTGATTACGATTCAGGTAGTATTTTATTCGATGGTGTTGATATAAAAGATATTAATAAAAAGCACTTACGTAAAAGTGTTGGTATTATAATGCAAGAACCATTTTTATATAGCAGAACACTATATGACAATATAGGTATTATGGATCAAAAAGCATCAGAAGAAAAAATATATAAAGCTGCTAATATAGCTGCTTTGCATGATGATATAGTTGGCTTTGAAAGTGGATATGAAACAATTGTTGGAGAACGTGGAGTTACACTAAGTGGTGGACAAAAACAACGTGTTGCAATTGCTCGTATGTTACTTGATAGTAAACCTGTATTAATCTTTGATGATAGTTTAAGTGCTGTTGATACAGAAACTGATATTCAAATAAGAAGAGCATTAAATGATTATTGGAAGAACACAACTGTATTTATTATTACTCATCGTATTACTACTGCGATGGAAGCAGATAATATTATCGTTATTGATAAAGGAAAAATTGTTGAAATGGGATCTCATAAACAACTTCTTGAAAAAGATGGTATTTATAATGAACTATGGGATATTCAAACAAACGTTGAGTACGACTATAACCAGCTAGAGAAGGGGGTTGAATAAGATGAATTATTTCGAAGAAGAAGATTATACAAATACAAAGATTGATTTCGAAGTATGGAAAAAAATATTTAAAATGATATTGCCATTTAAGAAACACCTTGTTATCGGAATTGGCGCTGCTGTTGTTTTAGCGTTGACTGATGCGATTTATCCACAAATAAACAGATATGCAATTAACGAAATCGCAGCAACTGGTGATTTATCAAGTTTGCCTTATTTTATTGCTGTTTATGTTGTAATCATGATTCTTATAGGATCAATGGTATATACATTTATAATTCATGCGGGACAAGTTCAAAGAAAGTTATCTTATTCACTTAGAAAACAAGCCTTTGAAAAATTACAAAAATTACCATTTTCTTACTACGATAAAACACCAGTAGGGTGGATAATGGCACGAATGACAAGCGATTCAAGAAATCTTAGTGAAGTATTAAGCTGGAGTATGATTGATATGTTCTGGGGATTACTAATGATGATTTTCATTACAATCGCAATGTTTATAACAAACTGGCAATTAGCTTTAATTACTGTTACTTTAATTCCTATATTATTAGTAATTAGTTACTATTTCCGTAAAAGGATTCTGTTTTTATATCGAAAAATACGAAAAGAAAATTCAAAAATTACAGGAGCTTTTAACGAAGGAATAACAGGGGCGAAAACAACAAAAACATTAGTTCTTGAAAATCAAAATTTCTCAGATTTTGATCGTAAAACTAAAACAATGCGTAATCACTCAATAAAAGCAGCAATGTTTGCGGGACTTTATTTCCCAACAATATTATTTATTGCTTCAATTGCGACAGGATTAGTAATGTACTATGGAGGTAACAAAGTAGCACTTCTAACTATTGATATTGGGATACTTTATGTCTTTATTGCATATATAGGATTGTTCTTTGATCCAATAATGCAACTTGCTAGCATTTTAGCAAGATTCCAACAAGCACAAGCATCTGCTGAACGAATTATGGCATTGATAGAAGCAGAACCAGAAATTTGGGATACTGAAGAAGTAATCGAGAAGTATGGTGACGTAATAAACTTTAAAAAAGAGAACTGGGAAACACTTCATGGTGATATTGAATTTAGAGACGTTACATTTAAATATTCACGTGGTGAAGAAGTACTTAGTAACTTTAATTTAAAAGTTAAACAAGGAGAAAGTATTGCCCTTGTAGGACATACCGGTGCAGGGAAATCGACAATTGTAAATCTAATATGTCGTTTCTATGAACCAACAAAAGGTAAAATCTATATTGATGGTAAAGATTATAAAGAGCGTTCATTAGGATGGTTACACGACAACTTAGGGTACGTTTTACAGTCTCCACATCTATTTAGTGGAACTATCTTAGATAACATCAAATACGGTAACCCTGATGCCACTATGGATGAAGTAATAGAAGCAGCTACTTTAGTTGAAGCACATGCGTTTATAAAAGAGTTCGACAATGGCTATGAAACAACAGTCGGTGAAGGTGGAGCAAGATTAAGTGTTGGACAAAAACAACTAATAAGTTTCGCTAGAGCGTTAATCGCTGATCCTCGAATTTTAATTCTTGATGAAGCAACTTCAAGTGTTGACACAAAAACTGAAAAAAGCGTTCAAAAAGCTATTGAAGTAGTTTTAAGAAATAGAACTAGTTTTGTAGTTGCTCATCGTTTATCAACAATTACTACTAGTGATCGCATTTTAGTTCTAGAAGATGGTAAAGTTATTGAATCAGGTTCACACAAAGAATTAATAAAAAAAGAAGGAAGGTATTATCGATTATATACTAATCAATTTCTTTCTGAACGAGTTGAAGAATCAAAAAATATGTAAAATTAAAAGATATTGATAATTATTTCAATATCTTTTTTTTGCCTAAAACCAGCCGTTTTTTTAAATGCAATTTGAGTATTATGAACATAATATTCAAAACTTTGTGCATATGCACAAAGTAAAATATAAAGATTCTAATTAGTATGCAAACTAAAAAGTGATTATTGGCTACACAAGGCAATAGTGCCGTTTTTATATATCACTATTTCATTTCGTACACAAAATAATTATTGCTTGGATATTTTTGGTTTTGTATAATGGTAGTATGGTGATTTTATGAATACGATTAAAGTCTTTAATCAAAGATTAAATAACAGTTTTGAAACGGATGAAGAAAAAACAAATGATTTAAAGTCTCAAGTGGACTTATTAATGGAGTCAACATTTAAAAAAATGGTGACTTTTGACAATGCTTGTATTATCGGAGCAGGTAAGATGAATGATTTTTCACTTATGGGAATTATTAATTCTTTTTCAAATGTATTAGTTACCGATGTTGATGTTGATTCTGTTAAGGAAGCAGTTGGGAAAATAAAATTATCAAAAAGAAATAGAAAAAATATAAAAGTTGAAGAAGTTGAATATACTGGTTTTTCTATTAGTAAGTTTTTTGATGATTTTAAAGAAAGAATAATTGAAGTACATGATTTTAAAGGGATTGATCAAATTATTGAAAAAAAATTAGAGAAGGTAAGTAAGTATCTCTTCTTAAAAGATAAGAGAGAATATTTTGATTTTATTTATATAAGCCCAATATATACGCAACTAATATATCAACAACTATTAAGAGAATGTTCACTCCTTAGAGAGCGTAGTTATCCTGAGAATTTACTTAAATATATCGAAAATATTATGTTAGAAGAGATGATTGGTATTATTACGAGGTTTAATAAAAACATCGTTTCATTACTAAAAAATACAGGAACTTTGTTTGTCCTTAGTGACATTTTCCAACTAGATGTAGGAAGTGATTTTGAAAGACGCGTTAGTAATAGTATTCGTAGTAAGGATGTAATGGAAGAAATATATGAAGGATACAAAGCGAAATATGGTATGGGTCTTGGGGATTTTGGTCTTTACAATCTTGATGAGTTAATGATTACTGATTTGAGTAGATGGACGATTTGGTCTTTTACAAAAAATGTAAAATTTGCCGTCAAGTTAAAAATATATAAAAAAATTAATATATAGAGGAGGTATTTTATGAAGTATGTAGCAACGTTTCTTGTCTTATTTGGAGTTTATGTATTACTTGCTGGAATTGTTGTTCAAGAGTTGATACTTGGTGCTGTAATAAGCTTGGCTTTAACTTTTATAATTGCAAAATATGTGAATTATGAAATTGATAATAAGCTGCCTTATAGAATTTTAGTATTTGTCTTTTTGTACTTGCCAGTTTTTCTTTGGCAATTAGTATTAGCTAATTTTAGTGTAGCTAGAAGAGTACTGAGTATTAAAATCCCTTTGAATCCGGGAATTGTTAAGATTGAAACGGATTTAGAAGGAGATTTTGGTAAATTGTTATTAGCAAATTCTATTACGCTAACACCAGGAACATTGAGTATTGATATTGATGGTAAAAATTTATATGTTCATACTATCGATGTTAAAGGAAAAACACCTGAAGAAAACAAAGAGGATATAAGTGGTTTATTTGAAAGATTGATTGGGGTGATTTTTAAATGATAGATATATTAAATATTGTTGTTTTTAGTTTAGTTGGACTGGGACTATTTTTTGCAGTTATAAGATTAATTATTGGTCCAACTGTTGCTGATAGAGCTGTATCTTTAGATACTTTTAATGTAATTGTAATTGGTACTATTGCGTTATTATCACACTTATACCAAAATTCACTATATCTTGATATTGCGATTGTTTACGCTATTTTAGCGTTTCTAGAAACAATTGTATTTGCAAGATACTTGGAGGGTAGACATGGAGATTGTTAGTTATGTGTTTATGATCATTGGTGGGTTTTTCTATCTACTTGGTGGTCTTGGTGTTTTAAGAATGCCGGATGTATTTGACCGTATTCAAGCAGGAACAAAAGCAACAACTTTAGGAGCGTTTTCAGTCTTATTAGGTATCGGAATTTTAAATCCGGAATGGCTTTTTAAAGCTTTGCTTATTATTATTTTTATTGCGTTATCTAATCCAATTGGATCAAGTGTTTTAGCAAAAGCAGCTTATAAATCGAGTGCTAAACCTAATAATTTGGTTCAAGATGATTTGAAAGATTCTCTTGGAGGTGAAGATAATGTTAATTGATATTATTGAAATCGTTGTAAGTGTCTTGTTAATTGTTTTAGCGTTCTTAGCTATTAACTCTAAAATGTTAATTAAGTCTGTTATCTTTTTATCTTCATTAAGTATGTTAAGTGTTATTTCATTTATTATTATGCAAGCACCTGATGTTGCGGTTACCGAAGCTGTAATTGGGAGTGGACTTGTAACTAGTTTATTTGTTTTCACTTTACTTGCTGTTAGAAAGGTGGAAGAAAAAATATGAAAAATTTCTTAAGCCTTGTTCTTGTTTTAGCTTTAGGAGGTATGATTATCCTTTCTTTACAGAATAATCAGTATTTCACAGCTTATGGAGAAGTAGATATTACAAAAAGAGTAAGTGAAAGTTATATTGATCGTGATGTAAACGGAGGAACACAAGCTGTTGAATTTGGTGTTGCTAATAATTTAGAAAGTGGTCCTGCTAATATTGTTACTGCAATTGTTGCGGATTACCGTAGTTTTGATACTTTAGGTGAAGTAACAGTATTATTTGTTAGTTCATTAGGTGTTGCTTTATTACTTGCTTCTGGAAAACAAAAACGTTTAGACCTTCATTTTCATCCAAACTTTATGCTTCGAGTTGGTTCTCGTGCATTGTTTGGAATTATTTTAATGACGGGAATATTTGTTATTGTCCATGGACATTTAACTCCCGGTGGAGGATTCCCTGGTGGAACAATGATTGCTAGTAGTATTCTACTCCTATACTTAGCCGATGATAATTTCCGAACTAAGGTAAAAAGCTTTAAAACTTTGGAGAGTATTGCGGGTAGTTTATATGTAATTATTGGTTTAGTAGGATTATTTGCTTTTGATTATTTCTTAGTTAACTTCTTAGATAATGGTATTTTGGGAGAATTATTTAGTGCTGGTATTGTTCCAATAGTTTATGCTTTAATCGGATTAAAAGTTGGTAGTGAAATTTCAGGTATTATTGATAATTTCCTAACAGAGGAGGTAGCGTAATGTTATTATATGCTGCGATTATCCTTATGATGCTAGGATTATATGGAATATTAACACAAAGAAATATTATTAAGATAATTATCTCTTTAAATATTTTAGAAATAGGTTTAAATATTTTTATTATAAGTATTGGTTTTGTAAATGGTGGAGTTGCTCCTATATTTACAGGTCAAAATAATTTAGGTAGTATAGGATTTGTTGATCCTTTACCTCAAGCTTTAGTTCTTACGGCTATCGTTATTGGTGTTGGGACTACTGCACTTGGACTGGCTTTAGCTAAGAAAATTTATGCTAAATATGGAACATTTGAAATTGACGACATGAAGGGGGCAGAATAATGAGTGCTGTATTATTAATAGCGATCCCTATATTAGCTGCTTTTATTAGTATTATAGTTAAGAAATGGTCTCCTTATATGTTATTGTTTGTTTCATTTGGATTAGTTATTTTACTTGGTTATCTTCCTTTTGAAATAATTACTATTGGTGGATTTAGTGCACCTTACGGTATTAGTTTAGTTGTTGATAACTACAGTTATACTGCTTTATATGTTGTAAATGTATTGTTTTTCTTAGTGGCGATTATCAATGTTTGCAATTATAAGAAACTTGGAACAATCTTACTTGTTTCTTTAGCAGGATTGAACGGATTAATGTTAACTGGGGACTTATTTAACTTATTTGTATTTTTAGAAATTAGTGGAATTAGTGCATACATAATTACAACAACTAATAAGAAGCCACTTGCTACATTTAATTATTTAGTAGCTGGTACTGTTGGAAGTATTTTGTATTTATTAGGATTAATTATTTTATATAATATGTTTGGTACATTAAATATGCAAGATATGGCAGTTAGAATAGCTGCGAGTGGGGCAACTGATATTGAAGTTGCATTACCATTTTTGTTAATGTTTATCGGAATTGGTGTCGAAGCTAAGTTGTTACCTTTTAACTCTTGGGTTAAAGGAATCTTAGGACATTCTAATAAGTTAACTGGTCCGATGATTGCTGGGGTTTATGCTGCTGCTAGTTTATTTGTATTTGGACGATTGTTAACAGAAGTATTTGTTATAAGTGATACTTTTATGCTAATTATTTCAGTAATATTAGCATTTAGTATTTTAGCTGGTGAAGCTATGGCATATAGTAGTACAAAGGTAAGGGAAATATTACTATTTAGTAGTATTGCTCAAGCTGGTATTGCGGTACTTATATTTGTTAGTGGATTTACGGGATATGCAGTATTATTTATTTCTTTAAATGGGTTTAGTAAAGTTGTTTTATTCTTAATTATTAATCATGCAACTGAAGTTGTTGGTAGTGATGAAGTAATAGATTTGAAGGGGTTATTTGTTAATAATAAACTTGTTGGAGCGAGTTTTACTGCTACAGTACTTAGTTTATTAGGATTACCTTTGTTTGCTGGATTCTTTGTAAAAATGGGAATTTTAAGTCAATTATTTAGTAGTGGAGATTATGTTTTCCCTGCAATCATCTTATTAAGTAGTGTTGTAGAGGGAGTTTACTTTGTTAAACTATTAACTAAATTATGGTACAAAGAAGATAATTTACCACAAGTTAAGTTCGAGTTACCATTAGTATATTTAGTGGTTGTTATTTCTTTATTACTTGTTGTATTTGGATTATATTTTGAACCGTTACATGAACAAGCATTAGTGCTCGTTAATCATGTGAAGGGAGTGATATTATAATGGCTAGTTTAGAATTTTTAGTTATCATTGCTTTACTTGGTGGGGTATTAGCTTACTTAGTTGGTAAATTAAGTAAAGTTGTTGGAGCATCTTTAACTGTGTTAGTTTCTGGGTTTATCTTTGTAAGTGTTGCTTATTTTGGTTTAAACGGATCTTTAGATGCTAGTATCACATATTTACCTTTTGTTTCTTTTGAAGCAACTGATTTATATTTAGGAACTTCTTTTGGGATTTTAGTTACATTTATCTTCTTTATGGTTTCGTTCTTTAATCCATATTTTGTTGATAAGTTTAAATATCCTAGTTTATATTCAATGTTCTATTTGTTTAGTTTAGCAGGAGTTTTAGGAGTATTCTTTACAGATGATTTCTTAGTGTTATTTTTCTTCTTTGAATTAGTTGTTTGGACAAGCTTATTCTTGATTCCTTTAGGAAAAAGTAAAAAAGCTGCTAGTTGGTATTATGGATTTAGTGCTTTTGGAAGTTTCAGTTTGTTATTTGCGATATTCGTAATGAGAAATACGGCTGGTTCTTTTAATATAAATGATGGACTATCTATGGTTGGGGGTAGTGATCAAATATTAGTGTTTATACTATTAATGGTTGCCGCTTTTGCAAAACTTGGGGCGTTCCCATTACATATTTGGTTACCTAAGGTTTTAGGTAATTCTCCTGATCCTGTTACTAGTGTGTTTAGTGGTGGATTAGAAAAGTTAGGTGCTTTTGTTGCAGTTATGGGGTTAGTTAAATTAGCTCCTGTAGGACCTGTGATTGAAGCAATAGATATGGCTTTAGGACAATATCTTATTGCTATTTTAGGAGCTTTAACGATAGTATTTGGTACTTTGATGGCTATTCGTCAAGATGATGCCAAAAAGTTAATAGCGTATTCTTCTATGAGTAATGGTGGGTATATTTTAGTTGCTTTGACATTGCTTAACGATACATCTGTTAGTGGTGCTTTATATCATGTGCTTATACATGCGTTAGCAAGTACTGCAGCATTTTTAGCAATTGGGGCAGTTAATCGTCAAACTGGTACTACAAAAATGAGTGAACTTGGTGGAATGATTCATAAAATGCCGGTTACTTATATTGTTTATTTAATTGCAATTATTAGTATGGCTGGTATTCCTCCAATGGGTGGATTTGTAAGTAAATGGCTAATATTCCAAAGTGTAATTAATGAAGGTATGATCCTAATAGCAATTGCGACTTTCTTTGGTAGTATTGGTAGTTTCTTATATGTCTTTAGACCGCTTGCAGCATTGTTCTTAGGACAAGAATTACCGGAATTTAGAAAGGTTATTAAGGAAGCACCATTCTTTATGTTGTTACCAATGATAATTTTAAGTGGATTAAATATTTTCACAGGAGTTCATCCTTCAGTGATTTTACAGTATATTAATAATGTTTTAGCTGAGTTAGGAGTAACAGAGTTAGGAATTACAACTTGGACTCTTAGTGGAAATAATGGAGATTTATATCCAGCGTTAATTGCGGTTGTATTTGGTGTTGGTGTTGTTATTGCGTTTATAATCTTCATCGTATTGAAAAAATCAAGAAAAGTAGACTTAATGGATACTTACACAGCAGGTAACTTTGTTTATACTGAGGAGTTACTTCATTATAGTGTTGATTTCTATGCACCTATAGAAAGATTATATGAAAAACATATAAATATCATGAAAGATTTCTATAAAGGTATTGCGAAAAAAGTTCAAGAATTTGGATCGTTTGTTAAGTATTTCTTCTTTACAAATAAGCCGGAAATTACGGTACTATGGGTTGTAATTGTACTCGGAATATTATTGTTATGGGGTGATTTATTATGATTATTAGTATCTTAATGGGAATCAGTGTTGCCTTTTTCGGATTTGTACTTCAAACATCTATTGCGGGTGTTAATAGAAAAATTATTGGTCGTGTGCAAAAGAGATATGGGCCTAAATGGTATCAGGAGTTTTTAGATATCTTTAAATTATTATCAAAAAGATCTGTTACACATGGTTGGATATTTGATTTTGGTGTAATTATGGCACTAGGTGGTATCATCGCAACAGCGATGTTTATGCCTATAACTAATGATTTAATGGCGTTTCCAGGATTTGATAATTTCTTTATCTTTGTGTATTTAATCGCTGTTGGGATGTTAGGAATGGCGATGAGTGCTAGTGGTAGTGGTAACCCCCTTGCTAGTATTGGAGTTATGAGAGCATTAACTACTATGCTTGCTTATGAAATTCCGTTTATGATAATCGTTTTAACAATTATTAAACTTACTGGGCATTCAAGTTTAAGTGAAATTGCGATGTTTCAGCAAACAGCAGTTGCAGGATTAGAGTTTTCTGGTACCTGGTTTATGATTGCTTTACCTGTTGGGTTTGCAGTTGCGTTCTTAAGTTTGATGGGAATGTTAGGTAAGAAGCCATTTGAAACTTATATTGCTCCTGCGGAAATAGCTTCAGGGCCAATGGTTGAATATGGTGGAAAACAGTTAGGTATGTTATTTATCATGCATGAAATTACTGTTTTCATTGAAGTAAGTTTATTTGTACATTTATTCTTAGGAGGAGCTGAAAATATTTGGATCTTCTTAATAAAATATTTCTTAGTTTATACATCAGTTAATTTAATTAGTAATGTAAATGGTCGTTTCAAAATTGATCAAGTGGTTGTATTTTTCTACAAATGGCCACTGTTATTCGCAGTAATGCAAGCCTTCGTGGCAATCTATCTTGGGTGGGTGATTTAATATGGAATCTACAAAATTTAGTCTTCTTACAAAAGAAGAGGTTGATCGTAAGTGGTGGGAAATAGGTGACTTTTTCCGAAGAAATTCACTATGGATGTTAATGTATTGTACTGGATGTTGTGCTATTGAGTTACCACCAGCAATGACAAGTGCATACGATATGGAACGTTTAGGAATGGGGCCTATGGCTACACCTAGACAAGCAGATGTATTACTAGTTACTGGGTACTTATCATTAAAAACATTACGAAGATTAATTTACACATATGAACAAATGAGTGAACCAAAATATGTTGTTGGTATTGGTAGTTGTACTATCAATGGTGGTATTTATCATGATTCACATGCTGTAATTAATCAGTTAGATCAATATATTCCTGTTGATGTTTATGTTGCTGGTTGTATGCCAAATACAGAAGCAGTTATGAATGGGTTTGTTGATTTAATGAGATTGATTAAATCAAAAAAAGCAAATGGTTGGAAAAAGTATCATAAAAATAACGAATGGTATAAAAAGAATCAAATTGATTCATTAGGTGAGGTGCGTGTTAAAGATGAATTCCATGACTAATATCAAATATGTATCTTCATTAGTTGAAAATAGATTTAAAGTTATTAAAAAAGAAATTGTAAGTGAGTATCAAATTAGTTTTGAAGTTGATAAGGATGAAGTTCATCGTTTGTTAACTTTATTGAAACTAGAAGGTTGGATTCAATTATCTTATTTAAGCGCAATTGATTGGATTAACGATAACGAATACGAATTAGTATATATCGTTATGAACTGGGAAAAACCTGTTCATGTGCAAATTAGAACGCGTATTAGTAGAGAAAATCCATCAATGGATTCTATATTACCAATATTCCCTGGATGTAAATACTATGAGCGTGAAGTTCATGAATTCTTTGGAGTTAAATTCCCAGGAAATCCTGAATACGCTAAACAGTTAATCTTAGAAGGCTGGGATGATATTCCGCCTTTACGTAAAGATTTTGATCCTCGTGCTTATAGTGATGCACACTTCGCGAAAAGAGAGTATACTGAAACATTTGTTAATTTGAATAATGAAAAAAGTAAGCAAGTAAAAAGAGAAAAAAGAAAAGAAAGAATTATTAGAGTTCGTAAAGGAGGTAAAAAATAATGCGTGAATTAAAGTTATTTTTAGGACCTCAGCATCCTGGTATGCATGGTAACGCTTCAATACATATGTTTGTAGAAGGAGATATCATAAAAAGAGCTTTCTTACTTCCGGGGATGCTTCATCGTGGATTTGAAAAAGGGA
This sequence comes from Candidatus Izemoplasma sp., assembly GCA_029939615.1. Taxonomy (GTDB): domain Bacteria; phylum Bacillota_I; class Bacilli_A; order Izemoplasmatales; family Izemoplasmataceae; genus Xianfuyuplasma. The sequence continues at coordinate 11,710 of JAOZSP010000019.1, forward strand.
TGGAACGACATACATGGGTTAATAACATTAGTTTAATACCTCGAGTATGTGTTGTTGAACCTGATATTAATGAAATGGCATTTGCTATGGGTGTTGAAACTTTAGCGAATATTACAGTACCTGAAAGAGCTCATTGGATTCGAATGATTGTTTTAGAATTAGCTCGAATTAGTATTCATTTAATGGCTTATGGTGGGCTTGGAAGTCCAACTGGTAACTATACAATGATGTATCATGCTCATGCTGATCGTAATTCGATTTTAAATATTTTTGAGAAAATTACTGGGCATCGTGTTTATCATCAATATATCGTTCCTGGTGGAGTTAGAAAAGATTTACCTGTTGGGATTGAAAAGGATATAAATGATTTCCTAGATGATCTAGAAAGTAGATATGTTGAATATCGTGATATCGGTATTGAAAATCCAACAATTGTTCCTCGTATTAAAGACACTATTGTTTTACCTTCTGAAGTTGTATGGGAATTAGGTGTTACTGGTATTGGAATGCGAAGTGCGGTAAATAAGGCTTATGATCTTCGAAAAGTAATGCCTTATGCAAGATATGATCAAGTTGAGTTTGAAGTTCCAGTAGCTAGTTATAGTGATGCGAGAAGTCGTGTTGATTTAAAATTACAGGAATTAGTACAATCAATTAGTATTATTCGTCAATGTTTGGCGAAAATGCCTGAAGGTGACGTTCGTGTACCTTTAAGCAGAGGACAATCAATGAGATGGACAGTTCCTAAAGGACATGTCTACAGTTGTGTTGAATCTTCAAGAGGTGAATTTGGTTATTATATGGTTTCCAACGGCGGTACACATCCGTACCGAGTTGGAGTAAGAGGGGCTAGTTACCCTCAAGGGCTTTTAGGAATTGAAAAATATCTTCCAGGAACACGTATTGATGATGCTGCATTATGGGTAGACACAATGGGTGTATGTTCTCCTGAGATTGATAGATAGGAGAAATTATGAGTAAAAAATATCGTAAAGCAAGTATATTTAATCCTCTAAGGCATTGGAAATACCTATTTAAAAAGCCAGTAACCATACCTTTTAAAGACATATTTACTAAGCAAAATGCTAATTATTTAAACCGAAATTCCTTTTTAAAGAATATCGAAGTAGAGGGATCAAGCCCTAGAACAGCTCCGACAAATGCTCGTGGATTACATACAAATGACTGGGAAGAGTGTATTGGATGTTCAACATGTGCAGATATCTGCCCAACTGAAGCTATTACTATGGCAGAAAGATTAGATGTTGAAGAAAAAGCAGGAGCGTTACAACAAAGACCAATTATTGATTACGGTAGATGTTGTTTCTGCGCATTATGCGTAGT
>JAOZSP010000019.1:13063-16621 GCA_029939615.1 Candidatus Izemoplasma sp.
ACCCAGATCCTGATAAATTCTTATTTATGCCAGAAAAAGCATTATTTGGTGAAAATGTAGAAGAAGGTTGGGTTAAAGATGAAGTAAGTGATTTACTTGATTTAGAACGTGTTTATATGGAACACGAAGACCCTGAAGAAAGAAAATCTAGTTTCATTGAAATTGTTAGAGGATATAGTAAAGATTACGCTAAACAAGAAGCAGCACGTTGTGTTGAATGTGGTGTATGTACTAGTAGTTGTCCTGTGCAAATGCATATCCCAGCTTATATTAAAGCAATATGGGAAGATGATATTGAAGGAGCTTTAAGACAAGTTTATGAATCAAATCCATTACCTGGTGTATGTGGACGTATATGTACACATAACTGTGAAACAGCATGTTCAATAGCTGTTAGAGGTGAAGCAATCGCAATTAGATGGTTAAAACGATATATTATTGATAGTGCTCCTAATGATATTTATCAAAAAGCTATTAGTGAACCTGTTAGTGAAATCATCGATGCTAGTGTTGCAGTCGTTGGTGCTGGTCCAGCTGGACTTGGTGCAGCATATTACTTAAAAGTAATGGGTTATAAAGTTGATGTATTTGAAGAATTACCACAAGCAGGTGGGGTTATGCGTTATGGTATCCCTGCATATCGTTTACCTGACAGTGCTATTGATAAAGATATTAATTTCATTAAAAGTATTGGTGTGAATATTAAACTTAATACAAGAGTTGGAAAAGATATTACAATGGAACAACTAGAAAAAGAATATGACGCTGTATTTTTAGGAACAGGATTCTTTAAAGCTAGAAAGCTTAATATTCCAGGTTGTGAACACGAAAATGTAGTTGGAGCTATGGATTTCCTTCCTCAAGTTCGTGAATTTGAAAGAGGAAACCTAAAATTAGAAGACATTCATGTTGAAAAAAGTGTCGTTGTTATCGGTGGTGGAGATGTAGCATTTGATGTTGCAAGAAGCGCTACAAGACTACAAATGCTTAAATATGGAAAAACAGATGTTAAATTAACTTCACTTGAAAATCAAGAAGAATTACCTGCTAGTGAAGACGAATTAATTGAAGGTGCAGAAGAAGGAATTGAATTCTTCTGTGGAAATGGACCTCAAGAAGTTATGATTACAAAAGGTGAAATTACTGGATTACGTCTATGGCAATGTTTATGTGTTTTTGACGAAGAAGGAAGATTTAACCCAAAGTTTGATAAAGAGTGTGAACAAGTAATTACTGGGAAACAAATCTTTGTATCAATCGGACAATCACCAGATTATGATTATATTCCTAAAGGTCTTCAAGACAAAATTGAAATTTCAAGAGGGAAAATCAAAGCTAATGATTTTGGCCAAGTTGAAAAAGCTAAATGGTTATTCGTTGGTGGAGACATTTTCCGTGGTCCTGACTTAATTAGTGGTGTAGCTGATGGACATCGTAGTGCACAAGGAATTGACGAGTATCTATACAAAAAATCAAAAAAACAGAAATCAAATGATACTTTAAAAGAAATGCGTAATGCGGCAAAACATACTACTCCAGAATTAACGCTTAGACAAAAAGGTATCAAGTAAATAAAAAAGGGCATCACTTTTTAAAAGTGATGCCCTTTTCTTATGCATTTAACTCGTTGCCTAAATCAATAGGATTGTAATTGTTTGGTTGTCTACGTCCTGGCATTTGATTATAATCAGGTAAATTGTCAGGATCTTCAAGTTCAATAAAAATATTATAAAGTTGACGAATATTTAATTGTTCTAATTCACGTAGTGTATTAGAACTATCTAGGGAATTAATACGGTACATTAACGTAAGTTTTGCTCTTGTATATGTCCCGAGTCTTGAATCTTGGTTTATTCTAGTTCTTTGCTCTTCTGTTAATTGAATATCACGAGAATTAAGAACCCAGTTAGAATTAGAATGCTTATTCATTTCTGTTTGTAATTTCGCTTTTAATAGTTCTTCAACTCGTTGTCTTCTAACCTCATTATCAGAACTAACCTCGATTAATATAATATTACTATCATCTACAGTTGTTACAATATAACCTAACTCATTCAAGCGGTCTACTAATACTTCTAATACTTCATCTAAAGTCATTCCTAGATACTTAATATTTTTTTGAACTACTTCATCACCATCATCATTAATTGCGCTTACAGCTATTACAAAATCATCTTCATCTAATGTAATTTCGATTGAAGGATTAACATCTAATGTAAGAGTAGAAGCTACAACAGGGTCATTGTTTCTATTTATCATTGATACGACAATAAGTGCTATTACGAATACACTCATTAAACTAAGTGCCATTTTCTTATTAAAGAAACGTCTTAACCCAAAAACTGTTTGATGTTTTTCAGGTATATAGAAATCTGGTGAAGCTTTAATTTTTGATAAGACATCAGGTACTTCTGATTCAAAAGTTTCACGCATTCTATCTTTAATTTTTTTCTTATTCATAATTTCACCTACTCTCCATACTCATTTTTTAGTTTCTTTATTGCTTTGTTGTACATCCAGGTAACTGTTCCTAAAGGTTTTTCAACAATTTCAGCAATTTCTCTATGTTTTAAATCGCCAATTACATGTAGAATAACTATTTCTCTTTCATCCTCTTCTAAGGTTTCGATCATCTCTTTAACAATAAGTTCTTTTTCCGAAGTGCTTTTCGTACTACCAAATATATATTCATCGACACTTGGATCAAAACTTAACTCACGCTTTCGTTTCTTATATTCATTTAATGCAAGGTTTCTAGCTATAGTTACTATCCATGATTTAAAACTATAGTGAGGCTTGAAAGAATGAATTTTCGCAAGACTCTTTAAGTAAGTATCTTGCATGATATCTTCAGATAATGATTTATCTTTTAATATTGTAAGAATTGTGTAATAAACTACGCTCTTTGTTTCATAGTAAATATCATCGAAAACATTCATATTACCATTTTGTAGTTTTTTTACTAAACCGTTAAGTTGTTTAGTTGTCATGGAAAATCACCTCTATATAATTATATAAATTTTACCATGACAAGTAAAGAAAATAACTTCTTATTGATTAATAATTAAGAAGAGGGGATAGACTACCTACCCCCGAGTATATTAATTCTTCTTAACTCGATTCTTGTGTTTCATCATTAGTATTTGGTCTTGGATGATTTTCTCGCCATTGGTTAATGCGTTCTTGCCATCTCTCTCTTGTCGTATTTCTAATTCTTTGTTTGTATTGCTCGTATAAAACATCAATTTCTTCATTTGTAAGATTGGGATGATTACTTACCCATTCATTAAATCTCTCTTCATGTTGCTCCATTAATGCAGCACGTTTCTGAGCAAATTCAGCTAATTGATCTTCACGATATTCCTCGAAAGATTCCTGGTGATAAACTTTAATGATACCCATTAAATCTTTTACAGCCATTTCAAGTAAGTCTTCTAAAACATAAACTTCAGTAGTTTCAGTTTCCATAATTAGTATTGCTAGTGATAGTTTTCCAGGTGTTACACCTAATTCTTCAGCTTGAAGAATTAAATTTTCATCTGTAAATTCATCTGTAAC
>JAOZSP010000140.1:0-2251 GCA_029939615.1 Candidatus Izemoplasma sp.
CAGAAATTTCTACAAAAGATAAAACATCATTGTCCATTATTTTTGGATAGTTTAGTATTGTCAATATTTTTTTCATTCCTGTATTCTTAAGTATCTTTTCTTGATATATTTCTAATAGTGTCTTAATCAAATCATAATACTTTTTATTGTAGGAAGTTGAAATTGATTCCTTTTCAATTTTTTCAAATAAGTTACTGGCTTCTATTAAATTATTATTATATAAGTTAACATATATATTTGATAGTATTGAGTAATTATTATTTCTTTTTTTGCGAAAACTCTCATAAGCCTGAATAGTATTAATTTCTAATTTGTCTAGTAAGGCATTAATTGATTCGCTTTTAAGAGAGAATTCTCCCTTAATGAAACGGTAGTATTGTCTTAAGGAAACAATATTTTCTGCGAAGTCTTTTCTAGAGATGTTTCTTGAATTACGCAATTCGTCGATGAATTGTGCAAAGTCTTTTGAACTTGTCATTGTTGTCTCCTTTTTATTTTCTTTTTCTACCTAAACCTATGCGGTCCATTGTTTTAAATAATTTATTTTGTGATACTTGGAAAGCTCGATCTCGACCTTTATCTAAAATCGAATCTAATTCTTTTGAGTTTAATAGTTCATTATATCTATCTTGAATCGGCTTTAGTTCTTGAAAGACTATTTCTCCCAAATCCTCTTTAAACTCTTTATAGCCTATACCGCGATATTTTTCTTCGATTTCTTCAAAAGAATTATTAGAAATTACTGAATATATCGTCATTAGATTTGAAATTCCTGGTCTGTTTTCTAAATCATATTTTATTGTTCCTAAAGAATCAGTAACTGCGCTTCTGATTCTTTTTTTGATGATGTTTTCTGGATCTAATAAATTAATACGAGCTTTTAAGTTATTGTCTGATTTGCTCATTTTGGATGTTGGATCTGACAAACTGTTTATTTTAGCTCCTATTTCCGCAATTAACGGTTTTGGGACTGTGAAAATATTGTTGTATTTATTATTCATTCTTTGAGCGATGTCTCTAGTAAGTTCTAAATGTTGTTTTTGATCGTTTCCTACTGGGACATATTCAGGGTCGTATAGAAGAATATCAGCAGCCATTAAAGTTGGGTAAGTAAAAAGACCAACAGTTACTCCTGTTTCTTGCTTTCGTGATTTTTCCTTATACTGAGTCATTCTTTCTAATTCTCCAATGTAAGAATTACATTGTAACAAGTATGCCATTTGTGAATGAGCGGGTACTTCTGATTGGATAAATAGATTTACCCTTTCAGGTTTAAGACCACAAGCGATGTATAGCGCTGCTAATTCTTTTGTTAATTGTCTTAATTCTTGTTTGTCTTTGTACACTGTGATTGCATGTAAATCAGCAATAAAGATAAAAAACTCGTAATCAGGTAATTCATCTTGTAGTTTTACAAAGTTTTTAACACTTCCTAGGTATGTTCCAATGTTTAATGATCCAGTTGGTTGGATTCCTGATAGTATTCTTTTCATAATATGATTCCTCCTTATATAAAAAAAGCTCGTCCAAATAAAGGACGAACTTTAAAATCCGTGGTGCCACCTTAGTTCTAGAATTATTCTAACTCTTAGTTCCTTTAACGCAGGATTACGGGTATGATTAATACCACTCATAGATCCATTCTTATTACTAATAATGTTTAGTTTCCACCAATCTAAACTCTCTATAAATATTTTTGTAATAATACTATTTCTAATCATCGTTTTACTTAAATATATAATACAATAATTATTCTTTCAATGCAACCTCTAATTCATTTATTAGTGAGTTAAGTCTATTAACTACAGCTTTGAAAGGCTCTTTAGTCGTTAAATCAACGCCGGCTTTTTGAACTTGGAAAACAGGGTAATCATTTCCACCTGATTTTAGTAAGTTGATATGCTTTTCGATATTGTTTGGATCTTCTTTTACAAGTTCATATAGTTTTAATGAAGCTGCGAAGCTTGTTGCGTATTGATATACATAAAATGGTGTGTAAAATAGATGAGGAATATAAGCCCATACAAACTCTTTACCGTTTTCTTCAGTAATTTCAATATCATAAAATTGTTTATATAAATCGATCATTATTTTAGATAGTGTTTCATGTGTTATTGGTGTACCTTGTTCAGCTAACTCATGAGCTTTTAATTCGTAAGATGCGAAAAGTGTTTGACGATAGAATGTACCTAATATATCATCGATTGATTGTTGTAATAATTGGATTTTATCTTCTTTTGTTGCTTTGGCA
>JAOZSP010000140.1:2261-4389 GCA_029939615.1 Candidatus Izemoplasma sp.
TATAATTTTGTGTAGCTACTGGCTGTGTTTCCGCACTGTAAAGTGAATGCATTGAATGTCCTGCTTCGTGAGCTGTTGTAAATACACTATTTAATGTATCATCATAGTTTAACAAAATAAACGGATGTTCATTAGTGGCACCCCAAGAGTATGCTCCAGTTTGTTTTCCCTCTTTTTCATAAACATCAATGTAACCGTCTTCCAAAGCTGTGTGAGCTTTGTTTTGAAAGTCGGTGCTTAAATGAGCAATCGATTTAAAGAATAAATCTTTTGCTTCTTTATAAGTAAATTTGGATTTACTTGTTTCAAGAGGCATAAAGCGGTCATATGTATGATGCTTTTCTAGACCTAAATATTCTTTTCTTAATTCGTAATAACGTTTAATTGGTTCCGTATTCTCCGTTGCTACTGCAACTAAATTATGATAAACATCAAGAGGAATGTTATTGTTGAACAAATAAGATTCTAAACTTGAAGAATATTTACGGTTTTTCATTCGAGCAATATCACTTTGTAATATTGTATTATAGATCTGTGCATAAGCATTTTTATGGTCTTTGTATTGACTAAAAATCACTTCAAAAACAAGTTTTCTGTCTTCAGGTGATTCTAAGTCAGCTAGATAGCTGCGATAATTTCCGCTAGTAATCATAACCTTTTCTCCTGAAGACAAAATGATTTCTTTATCTACTTTATCGGCAACAGTTAAGGCAGAATAAATTTCGCTACCTTGACCTGAAAGTTGTGAATAGTTAGCTAATAATGATTCGCTTTTTGAATCGAGAACATGTTCTTGATTTCTAAATAGCTTGTTGATGGCAAACGAATATTCTTTTAGAAAATCATTTTTGTTAATGAACCCATCAATTTTATCCTTTCCGATAGATAATAACTCCGGTGATTCAAAAGCAGTTGTTTGATTTAATTTGCTCATTAGAAAAGCCATTTTTTGAACTCTTGCAGCGTTAACTGTGTCTTTTTTATTTAAATCAGAAGTTAAAGCGGCATATTGATAGACTTTAATGAAGTCAACACCTAATTCTTTTTGCAGTTTATAGTATTCTAAGAAAGAATCGTATTGACCTAGTTTACCTTCGAATTCTCCCATTTTGCTGATCGTTTTTTCAACATGCTGGTAAGCCTTTTCCCAGTCTTCAAGTGTCTTATATAATTTAGTTAAATCCCATTTCATTGTATTACCTCCTCGTGACTTTTTACATTATACCATAATAATTTTAATAAGAAAAGAGAACGCTAACATTCAAAATAAAGAGTTGCAAGTTATATATTGTGTGTTATAATAAAAAAGTGTACCGTTGCTTCATTAGAAAAATTATAAAAAAGAGGTGATATTGATGATTACTATATATACAACTCCAAGCTGTTCTTCTTGTAGAAAAGCAAAAAAATGGTTTAATGATCATCGAATAGAATACCGTGAAAAGAATATATTTAATATAAAACTTACTAGAGATGATATTGTGATGATGCTAAGAAATACTTATAGTGGATTTGATGACATTATTTCTACAAGATCAAAAGTGTTTCAAGAACAAAATCTTGATATAGAAGATATGACGATGAGTGAATTAACTAATTTTATTATTTCTAACCCAAGTGTTTTAAGAAGACCAATTATTATTGAGGATAAGAAAATGCAAGTCGGATATAACGAAGATGAAATAAGAACATTTATTCCTAGACGTTTACGCGAAATAATTATGTGCACAAAATGTGATGAAGGTGACGACTGCGAATATAATGATGCATTAAAGATTTATTTTAAGGAATTGCAAGAAAAACAACACGCATAAGAACATAGAAGTTAAGCTATTCGAAAGAGTAGCTTTTTTAATAGGTAAAATAGAAAGAAAGCGTTTTACTATATATCTTACTAGTTGTAATTTTAAATTAAAACATTTATAATATAAGTGATAATAAAAATAATAGGAGGAATTTGAAAATGGCTATAAAAGTTGCAATTAATGGATTCGGGCGTATTGGGCGTTTAGCTTTTAGAATTATGAACGAAAATCCAGATTTCGAAATCGTTGCGTTAAACGATTTAACAGATGCAGAAACTCTTGCTTATTTACTAAAATATGATACAGCACAAGGTAGATACAAA
>JAOZSP010000141.1 GCA_029939615.1 Candidatus Izemoplasma sp.
ATTTTCAAACGTTGCTTTGATACGACGATATTGTCCATATAAGTATCCAATTTCACGGCCACCTACACCAATATCTCCTGCAGGAACATCAGTATTTGGTCCAATATGACGATACAATTCAGTCATAAAACTAACACAGAATCTTCTAATTTCTTCATCGCTTTTTCCTAGTGGGCTAAAGTCACTACCACCTTTACCTCCACCAATAGGAAGTCCTGTTAAACTATTTTTAAATACTTGTTCAAATCCTAAGAACTTTATAAGTCCTAAATACACAGATGGATGAAAACGAAGTCCACCTTTATATGGTCCAATTGCTCCATTAAATTGAACTCTGAATCCTCTATTTACTTTTGTATTACCTTCATCATCAACCCATGGAACTCTAAACTGAATAGCTCTCTCAGGTTCAACCATTCTTTCCAAAATATTATTATCAATATATTCAGGATGTTGATCTAAAACAGGACCAAGTGAATGGAGTACTTCTGTTACTGCTTGAACAAATTCATTTTGATTTCCATCTTTATGATTTACAACACCTAATGTGTTTTCAATATATTCTTTTGTTTCTATTGAAATTTCACCATCAACAGCAATTGATGCAAAACTTTCAAATTTATGAACGAATAAACCACTTCTTAATTTAGGTTCAAACCAAGTTGTTTTTACAGGCATTATTAATCCTGAATCTGAAACTGTCATGATTTCATTCATTGTTACAGGGAACATTGCAAAACCAACACCATCTAATTCATCAGTTTTTGCCTTTAATCCTTTTAATCCTCTTATTCCTCCAACAAAACTTATTCTTGAAGAACTACGAGCATTTTTAATTCCTAAAATATCATTTAGTACGTGTTGTTCTAATATTGCCGCATCGATTCCTTCTAGGATATCATCGTAATCGACTACACCTTTTTTAACTTCAAGTTTATACCATTCCTTGTTAACATACATTCCAAAGGTATTTTTCTTAATTGGTTTATAAGGTGCTTTTGTTTCTTCAATATCAAATACTTTTTCCATTTTATCAAAGAATTCTTCTACCGTTAACCCATTTGAATCATGAACAATACGATTATAATCCATAATGTTTAATTCATTTTCAGAGAAAATAGCACTCATGAAAAAGTTGAATTCTTCTTCACCAGTATAATTAGGATTTTCTATTCTTCTTTGTAATGCTACTTTTGCAGCTGATGCTGTTCTATGATGTCCGTCAGCAATATAAAGACTTTCAATTCCACCAAAAATTTCTGTGATTTCTTCGCATAATTCTGTATCTTTAACCGGCCATACTATATGTCCTACACCGTCATCAGTAACGATATCAAATTCTGGTTTATTATTTAATGTCCATTGTTCTAGAATTTCATCTAAGCGTGTATTATTTCTGTATGATAAGAAAACTGGTGCTGTATTAGCATCACATTTATCAAAATGATTTAATCTATCTTTTTCTTTACTTAATAATGTTAGTTCGTGTTTTTTAATAACGTTATTTACATAATCATCAACAGATGTACTTGCCACAAATCCTGTTTGTGGGTTCCCGTTCATTACTTGACGATAGATATAAATCATCGCTTCGTCATCTTGAACTAAAATTCCGTCATCTTCAAATACTTTTAAATTCTTTTGTGCTTTTTTATATACTTTTTTGTCATATGGATCAGTTGATGACGGAAAATCAATTTCTGATCTAATGATATGTAAGAAACTGTAAGGATTTCCTTTTGCCATTGCTTTTGCTTCTTTTCGATCCATTACGTCATAAGGTAACGATGCAACTCTTTCAACTAAATCAATTCTTGGTCTTAACGCTCTAAAAGGTCTAACTATAGCCATTTTGTTTTCCTCCTAAGATAAACTTTCTAAAATTACTTCTATTGTTTCTTGCCCAATCCTTGCTTGAGCTTCTATTGTAGAGGCACCGATATGTGGAGTTAAAGAGATACCCTCGTGGGTGTATATTTTTTCATTTCTTGTCGGCTCTTGTTCGTAAACATCTAAAGCCGCTCTTTTGACAATACCACTATCTAGTGCACTAAGAAGTGCATCTTCATTTATTACACCACCGCGTGCGGTATGAATAATATACATTCCTTTTTTCATTTTATTAAATTCAGTTGTTCCTAAATAAGGTCCTACTTCTTTATTAAATGGAATGTGTAAACTAATAAAATCACTTTGTGTTAATAATTCATCTTTTGATACATAAGTACATTCTGGTAAGAAATGACTTTTACCAGCAATATCGTTATAAATAACTTTCATTCCTAATGACATTGCTTTTTTAGCAACACTTCTAGCGATTCTTCCAAATCCTACTAAACCTAATGTTTTACCATTCAATTCAATACCTTTGTAATCTTTCTTATTCCATTTTCCTTCACGCATTGTTACGTTGGAAATATAGATATGTCTTGCTAAACTGAACATATGTCCTATTGCAAGTTCAGCAACAGCATCACTTGATGAATTAGGAGTATTTCTAACTAAAATACCTTTTTCCTTAGCATAAGCATGATCAATATTATCGATTCCTACTCCTGCTCTAATAATTAACTTTAATTGCCCTGTTTGTAATGCCTTATCAATTAAAGGAACTCTTATTTTTGTAGCTGAACGAATAATAATGCAATCTATTTCTTGAATCATATTATCAAGATCTTCACCATCGTAATGATTCGTATCAACAATATAACCTAAAGATTCTAGTTTTTCAGCTGCGCTTTTATCAATTCCATCATTTGCTAAAATTTTATACATTATATCACCTATAATTTCCAAATATCTTCAATTTCAATTAATAAAGCTTGTAAATCTTCTAATTTGCGATCAGCCATATGAGCAATTCTAAATGCTTTTTCCTTAAGGTCACCATAGCCGTTACTAATCATATATCCTCTTGTAGCTAGTTCTTTATTTAAATCTACTACACTGTTACCTTTTGTATTTAATATGGTTGTAACTGTATTTGAACGATATCCTTCAAGAGCATATAATGCAAAATGCTTTTGTGCCCAAGCTCTAACAACATTAGCTAGTTCTGTATGTCTATTAAAGCGATTCTCTAATCCTTCTTCATTTAGAATTCGATTTAACTGAAAATCAAGTGCCCACATATGAGGTGTTGAAGGTGTAGTTGGATATTGATAATCTTTTTTAACTCGATTAACAACATTTAATAAATCTAAATAAAATCCTTTATTTTCAACTGTTTCTGCACGCTTAATAGCTTTTTCACTTACACTTGCCATACTTAAACCAGGAGGTAATCCAATACATTTTTGGGTTGAAGTTAAGCAAATATCAATACCGCATTTATCAACTTCAATTTTAGCTCCGGCTAAACTACTAACTGCGTCCACTAAATAAATAATATTGGGATATTTTTTTATTACTTCCCCAATTTCATAAACAGGGTTCATAATACCTGCAGAAGTTTCATTATGAGTTACAGTAACAACATCATAAAGACCAGTTTTTAAAGCTTCTTCTACCATTTCTGGAGTAGTTGGCATTCCTGCTTCAGATTTAAATCGATCAGCTGGAATATTGTTTGATACCGCCATTTTATACCAACGGTCCCCAAATGCACCAACACTAAAGACTGCAGCACGTTTCTTAGTACAAGATTTTATTGCCATTTCCATAATTCCACTACCAGAGGTTGTCGATAAAATAATCAAGTTTTCAGTATACATCAATTTCTGTAATTTTTCAGAAATATCTCTTTGTAGTTGTGTAGCTGTTTTACTCCTATGTGCAATTTGAGGAGTAGCTAATTTTTCTAATATTTCCTGATCAACATTTACAGGACCAGGGATAAATAATTTCAATTCCACAAAACCATTCCTTTCAAAAATAATAATAGTTCCTAACACAATAGCATTTTAACAATTATCGTTTAGTAAAACAAGCGTTTTCATCAAAAAAAATATATATTTTGTAAATAATTTAAAAACCGCTTAATTAAGCCGTTTTATAATTAGAAAATTCTTTCGTTTCACAGAAATTTAATGAAAATGTTTTCATTAATATATTCGAAGATTTTTTTTATCTTTTTTTCAGTATAAATGAAGTTATGTAAGAGTTATCATTTTGGAATGTTTTTATGTTGATTTATAAAAAAGTTAGTGTTAGAATAAAGATGATTTTTTGAAGGAACGAGGAGATATTATGAAACTATCAACAAGAATTGAGAAGATGCAAGAATCACCAGTAAGAAAATTAGTCCCAATCGCAACTAAAGTAAAAAAAGAAGGAAAACGTGTATACCATTTAAACATAGGACAACCAGACATTGAAACTCCCAAAGTTTTTATGGATGCAATAAATAGTTATAAA
>JAOZSP010000142.1 GCA_029939615.1 Candidatus Izemoplasma sp.
TAAAATTTTGAAATTGGTAAAGAGTATAAAGAAAAAGAAGTAAACTTAATTATTAGTGAGTATCACAATGATTTTTGTACTCTTAGAAGAGAGTTTGTTATGACGAAAATGTTTAGCCGTGAAAACGGTATATATATTCGAGTTAAGTAGGCGAGGGAAAGGGATGGTAATTATCGAACCTTTCCTTCAATTTGAATTATATTTGCTTCAGGGGTTTATGAATATTTATTCTAATGTAATTTTTTTGATCGAAAAGATGTTATATAGATTTTTGAAAATATAGAAATTATATCATTATAAAATATCGTTTTAGAGTTTTGTGAATTAAAAAAAGCAATCCAAGATTGCTTTTTTTAATTGCTATTCGTAATATTCAGCTAAAGGATCATTTACAACAGTTTTTACAGGATTAGAAATATAATCAATATCGTTATCATTTTCCTGCATTAAAGTAATATACATATATCCGTTAGAAACCATCATATATGGAGATACATAGAAGAAACCTAAACCACAAGTGATAATTCCAAGTAGTATCCATAAAATAAACGACAATGGAAAAAATAATACTCTAAAATAACTTCCTCGAGTTATTTCCCAAGATTTTTTCATTCCTTCTACAAGCCCGGTTTGTTTATGAATAATTACATAAGGTGTAAATTGAAAGCGAACCATCAATAAGAGTGAGAGGAATAATACTAGTAAAACTACGTTTAAACCTTTCATTAACTCTAAAACAGTATCACTCGATTCAAAGTATTGCTCAATTGCTATTGAATCGGCCATAATCATTACGTCTGTATACACCTGGTAAATAAGGGGGATAATTGGAAAAAAACAAAGAATGAAGATTCCTAATAGAATTAATCTATAAAAAAAGAACGGTACAAATTCTTTTTCGAACTTAAATAAGTCTTTAAAATCTATTTCATTTTTACCGCGAATGTATTGAATTAATAGTTTTAATGAAATGTAACCAGCGCAAAACCCTAATAAAACACTAATAATGTAATCCGTAATTAATTCTGGAATATCTGGTAAAAACACGGTAAGTTCACTAGTAAACATCGTTATTGCCATAACAATTAAACTAGGAACATAAACGACTGCCAAAGCAATTCCAAATTTTTCATGTATTCGTGATTTTGCTTTTACTTTAATTTCTGAATAAGTTCTTCTCATAAGTATCTTTCTCCTAATTTAGTAATCTTTCTAGTAAAGAATGTTCATAATAATCCATTGGGGCAGTATCTGGAAAGTAAAGATACATCCTCATAATATAAACTCCGATAAACAAAAAAAGAAGTGTTCCCCAAAACAGTTGTGATTTGTACAATATGGTAACAAATCGTAGTCTTTTAAAAAATAAAACAATTAATATTAATGGTAACAAAAATACTAAAGGGTGATAAAACATTGCATCTTCAAAATTAAACATTATTAAACTCAAAACAGCTCTAGTCATCCCGCAACCTGGACAAGGTATTCCAATTGTCATTTTTATTAAGCAAAAAGCGCCATTATGATTTAATACTAGAAAAAATACCATGTATGCTAAGCCAAACAAAATGAACCAAAAATATTCTTTTGTGCTCCTTAAAAATTCCTTAATAAGGATTTGGATTTTTTGATTCATAATTTTACCACTCCTATTAATACATTCTATCATTCATGTGTAAAAAAATAAAGAAAATGTAGGAAGATGTAGGTATTATTTTTTTAGGAGGAGATTTTATGTTAAAAACGTATATTAAGAAGTATTTTATTTACATAATTATAGGTGTTTTAACTTTGGCGGGGCTATTAATGGCATATTTACCAAATGAGGAGACAACGCAAGCGTTCACTCCTGATCAGTCAGAATATGAGGAAACCATCATTGAATATATATATGTTGATATAAAAGGTTTTGTATATAACCCAGGCGTTTATAAACTTGAAAAGAATACAAGATTATTTCAACTGATAACACAAGCAGGTGGATTAGTAGTAGATGCAGATGAAAATGCAATAAATCTTAGTATGTTATTACAGGATGAACAAGTAATCTATATACCATCAATATATGATGTCTATACTGACATAAACAATGATGAAAATGACGATATAATTGATGAAATTTCTGGAATGATTAATATCAATACATCAGATAAAAGTAGTTTGGAAACACTACCAGGAATAGGGCCTGCAACTGCACAAAGTATTATTGACTACCGTGAAGATATAGGGGTATTTACAACTATCGAAGATATCATGAATGTCCCTGGAATAGGTGAAAGTACTTATAATGATATCAAAGATCTTATCACTATTTAGATACAGAATAATATATATTGCTTTCTCTTTAACATTGTTTATATTGATAATTGAGAATGTTCTATATCTAATTATATTACCTGTTTATCTAGTATACTTGTATAAAAATCATCGTAAAGTTATATTGATTTGTGTTGTTACGATAGTCATATATATGACTTCAACAATTGGGTTTGAGAAAAACATAATAGAAATAAGTGCTCAATACGATGTGAAGGTTAGTAAAGTGACTCATAAAAACGGTAAAACAAGTTTGGTTGGTAAGATTGATGATAGTATGGTCAGTGTGTACTTGAGCGACTTAGAGGAAATTAAACCTGGTGATTTATATATCGTTAAGGGGCAACTTGCATCTCCGATAGATAGTACAATTCCAAATACTTTTAGTTTTAAAAACTATTTAAGATCGAAAAAAATCAAATATATATTATATGCAGAGGAAATAGAATTTGTAGAGACCGAATTCAATATAAACATTTTAGCATACAATATTGAAAAATACATAGATGAGAAAATACCAATTTCGAAGAGTTACATAAAAACTTTTATTCTAGCTGATAAAAGTGACTTTGACCAGAAAACGATAGACAGTGTTAATAAACTTGGAATTAGCCATTTGTTTGCAGTAAGCGGATTACATGTAGGATTACTTGTGCTTGCGATTACTAGTATGCTTAGTAAGGCAAAAATAGAAAAAAAGAATGTAGAATATATTATAACTATTATATTACTGTTATACTTGGTGGTAACTTCTTTTTCACCATCAATAACAAGGGCTGTTTTAATGTATGTCTTCTTACTAGCTAATAAGAAATTTCAACTAAAACTCTCTACTTTAGATATTCTTAGTTTTATTTATTTAATTTTATTAATTTACAATCCTTACTATTACTATAATGCAGGGTTTGTTCTCAGCTTTTTAGTTACATTATCATTACTGCTTAGTTCAAACATACTTAAAAGATATAAGGGAGTGTATTTACTATTTAGCGTAGGTGTAGTATCTTTTTTTAGTACTTTCCCTATCGTATTAAATCTAAATTATCAAATTAATCTGCTATCTTTAGTTTTTAACGTTTTGTTTATTATCTATATGTCATTTATTATTCTTCCTCTTTCATATGTTGTATTCGTTTTGCCAATATTTGATAGATTACTAGGTGTCTTCATTACGCTATATAATAGTTTAATTCACTCTATGTCATTAGTTGACACTTTCATTCTTTATGGAGCATTTACTCAAACTTATGATATTATGATATTCTTTATAACCATAATATACCTTTTTACTAAATTTGAACTAATACAGTTGAAATTCTATCATGTATTACTTCTAGTATTTATAGTTCTAATCTTTGTTAATAGTAACTTATTTGATTTTAATAAACGAGTTGTTTTTCTTGATGTAGCAGGAGATGCGACTTTCATATCTGATAGCTTTGATCGATGCAATATCCTTATTGATACTGGGGAAACGGATGATCATGATACTTTAATTACTTATTTAAAGTCTCGTAACACCAAAAAAATTGATTATTTTATAATTTCACATTTTCATAATGATCATGATGGTGAATTTGAGGATATCTTAGATAATTTTAAAATTGGGACCGTAATCACGAACGAGAATGCTCAGTTGTATAGTGATGAGTTCATTGAGTGTGGTAGTTTAGGCTTTTTTATATACAATTTATCATATAATAATGTCTATGAAAATGACAATAGTGTTATTCTAAGCCTATTTATAGCAAATAAGCACTATTTGTTTACTGGGGATGCTGAGATAAAAAGAGAAAAAGAATTTGTAAGAAATTACACTGTTAATGTGGATTACTTAAAGGTTCCACATCACGGAAGTGATACAAGTAGTAATGATTTCTTTATTGATAGTATTTTACCTGAGGAAGTTTTCATCATGGTAAAAAGAGACAATTTCCACGGTCATCCTAATGATAAAATAATCTCGAGATATGAGAACAGAGGAATTAATATTTATCGTACAGATACATTTGGAACGATCGAAGTTAGGTT
>JAOZSP010000143.1 GCA_029939615.1 Candidatus Izemoplasma sp.
AAAAAGAAGTGAAAAAACTTAAAAAAGAATTTAACGAAGAACTAACAAATCTAACAAACAAAGTAACTGAGTATACAAAGGGTTCAGCTATAATCAAAGAACTAAATTCTTACGAAATATATAAATAACACAGAACAATTGTTCTATGTTTTCTTTAGGCAGTTAAACCAATTGAAAGCTCTACAAGATTCATTAAAGCTCTAGTAAGTAAATATGTAAATATTATTACCGTAAAAAAATACATCAATTGAATTTGTTTAATATGTCCTTTCTTAAACATTTTTTCAAAGTTTAAAGAGTTAAATAGCTGAAGATTAAGAACTAATAAAATAAAGAACAATCCTAGTTCAAATAAAGTAAGTAGTAAATCATCCATAAATACCTCCTATCCAGTTATATCGTCTGGTAACGAATCATCTTTTTTTGCTTCAATAACAATAATTATATTATTCGGTAAACAAGTTAATGGTTGCAAAGGTGAATTACTCCATCCTTGTGTTTGACAAATATGTTTAGGGCTCTCTTCATCAATTACTCTAACCCGATTATTCTCATACTCAATATATACACCATACGGATTAGATCCTTCTACATGAAAAATATATGAAGTCGTATCAATGTCAATAATTCGACTATTATCATACACTTCATGACTTCCATCTACTAAATCAATCTCTAAAATTTTTTGATTATTGTAGTAAATTATTGCTGTTCCATCTTCTAAAGCACTATCATTTGTTATTTGTCTGAACGATAAATAACTAATAAGTGCTACTACTAATATTACAGCAATTAATATAATATCTGATTTCTTCATTTTTATCACCTATTTATTGAGTTAATCTATTATAACATATCAGTTAACAATGTAGTAATTTTTTACTAATGAATTCCATTTTTTTTACTTTTTTTATTTTCTTTAATTTCTTAATAGAATAGTTGTCACACTAACTAATTTAAATATCGACCATTTCGTACACGAACTTACTCTTAATGGCTTGGTTTAGGCGTTTTTTATGCACTATATAGGTTGACATTTAGTATAGAAACTATTATAATTATTATGGAAATAAAAAAATAAATTTAGGAGGAAATATTATGAAAAAGTTTTTAATATTAATTGGTGCTTTAGCTTTAACTTTAACATTAACAGGATGTGGAAATGATGTAGAGGAATTACCAGAAATTCCCGCAGTAGTTGACATGGGAAATGTTGATGATTATTTAGGTAGACCTGACGTACAATATGTCGACTTAAGAAATTTTGATGACAAAATGAAATCAGGGTATATTTCAGGATTTGAAATGATTCCATTCTTTGATTATTTAGAAGCTACAGATATTCTAGTAAGAACAGATTTAGACTGGATTTTTGCTGCTGCTGATATTCATAGCCAAGGTGGTTTAGAAGAATTATTCGATGCAGATAGAACAATTTTCTTGATGTGTGGTAGTGGTACTAGAGCTGGATATGTTCTTGACGCTTTAGAAAGTCTTGGATTTGAAAATGTAATCAATGTTGGTGGTATTGCTGATTATTCTGGAGATGCAATGGTTGCTGGTGATGGTTCTTATAACATTGAAGTGCAATTACCTCTTCCTACAGTTGTTGATATGACTAATATCGATATGTACTTAGGTAGAACTGATGTTCAATATGTCGATTTAAGAAACTTTGACGACAAAATGAAATCAGGATATATCGCTGGATTTGAATTCCTTCCATTCTTCGACTATTTAGAGTACTCAAATGTATTAGTTAGAACTAATGGCTGGGACTTTGTAGCTGCTGATATCGTTTCTGAAAGTGGACTTCGTGGATTATTCAATCCTGACAAAGCTATCTTCTTAATGTGTGGTAGTGGAACAAGAGCTGGATATGTTAAATCTGCTTTAGAAAGTTTAGGATATACAAATGTTTATAACGTTGGTGGAATCTCGAATTATGCTGGAGAATATAACGTATTAGGTGATGGTGTATTTGGAAATGTTTCTACTGTAACAGGTACTTACACTCCAGGTGTTCATTACGGAGATAACGGTGAAGGATATATGGCTGTTGTAGTTATCAATGCTAACGGTGGAATTGAAAATGTTACATTCGACGCAATTTACTGTACAGAAATCAAAATAGATGATCCTGCTAATCCAGGTACTTTGATTTCTCAAGATCCTAAAGAATACTCTTCATGTACTACTAAGCAAACATTAGGATTTGACTATAATATGGCATTATACAGTGCTTCTACATTAGAATGGTTCGAACAAGCTAATTTATTAGCTGGTGCAATCGTTTCTAATCAAGGTTGGGTTACAGGTTGGTTAATTACGGCAGATCATTTTGATCCTACTGATGCTGAAGTTATAGCTGATGGTATTGCTGGTGTTAGTATTAGTATTAATGGATTCCAAGGTGCATTAGAAGATGCATTAACAAACGCTACTCCTGCTAGTTAATTTAATAAATAAACCAAAAGAGAAATTCAATTGAATTTCTCTTTTTTTATGCAAAAAAATAGGAGTGTACAAATTGTACACTCCTTATGTTATTACATTTTGACTTTAACAAATTCTCCTGCTTCATTAGGACTTTCTGCTAAATAGTCTCTAATATCTTCTCTCATTTCTTGATCACCAGGTTTACACTGTGACAGTTTAGCATCTTCATTTAAAATTGCTTCTGCCATTGCTTTACATCCTGGGTTACCACATAATCCACAGTTTTGATTAGGTAATAAATCAATAACTCCTTGCAACCTTGGATCTTCTTCAACATATAAGATAACACTTGCACCCCATAATAACAATGCTAGTACAACACTTATTACTGCTGCTAAGATAATTACTATTTCCATTACACAATCCCTCCAAAACCAACAAAGATCATTGCCATAATAAAGGCTGTGATTAATGCGATTGGGATACCTTGATAATTACGTTTTATTGGATAAGCTTCCATCTCTTCACGAATTGCTGAGAACAAGAAGATTACTAATGCATATCCTAACGAGATACCAAGAGCATATATTGTAACTTGTCCAAATGTTGGAACTGCTGTTCCTAATTTATTTTGACTGTTTACGGTAATATCAATTGCTACCCCAAGTACAGCACAGTTAGTTGTTATTAATGGTAAATATACTCCTAAAGCACTATAAACAGTAGCACTAAACTTTTTAATAATCATTTCTACAAGTTGTACAAATGAAGCAATTACTAAGATAAAGACGATAGTCGATAAATAAGTAATCTCATTAGGTACTAATACTTGTGTATATAGTAAATGAGCGATCATTGTCGACAAGGTAATTACAAATGTAACTGCCATACCCATTGACAAAGCACTACTTTTCTTAGTTGAAACTCCTAAGAATGGACATAATCCATAAAACTGTTTTAAGATAACGTTGTTAACGAAGATTGCACCAAAGGCTATTGCGATATATTCCATCTATGCCACCTCGTTTCTTTCTTCACGTTTAAATTTCAGTTTATTAATTTGTGCTACTAAGATACCAAATACTAAGAAGGCACCTGCAGGAGCAACTAATATTGATATACGATATACTTCAGGAACAAATGTAAATGCTAAGTCTTTCCATATTGTAATTGAACCTGAACCAAGTAACTCTCTAAAGAAAGCGATTAACACGATTCCACCTGTAAATCCTAACGCCATTCCTAATCCATCAGCCATTGATTTTAGTGGACCATTTTTAGAAGCAAATGCTTCAGCACGTCCTAAGATTAAACAGTTAACTACGATTAAACTTAAGAATGTCCCTAATGATTTAGCTAAATCTGGTTGGAATGCATTCATATACATTTCTAATACGGTAACAAGTGAAGCAATAATTACGATATAAATTGGAATGCGTACTTCACGAGGTACAAAGTTTCTAATTGATGAGACAAATAAATTTGATAATGTTAATACAAATATAACACCAGCACCCATTCCTAATGCACTTTCAACACTACCTGTAACAGCAAGTGTTGGACACATTCCTAGAAATTGGACGAATACAGGGTTTTGTTTTATAAAACCTGTTGTAAATACTGCTTTTAATGATTTAGGTTTACGAGCCATTAACCTGCACCTCCTACTGATTGATCACTGTGGTACTGAGCAATAGTTTCAGTAGTTGCTATCATACCAGCTGTTGTAGTACTTACATTAGCTACTCCATCTACTTGTGTAGTAAGCAAACTAGCGAAAGTTACACCTTCAAAATTATTAAGCCATAAACTTGTCATAAAGTTATTTCCAGCACTACCATTATAATCACCATAATCTTGAGCATACATCCATGTTTCTGCTCCACTTACAATGTTAATTA
>JAOZSP010000144.1 GCA_029939615.1 Candidatus Izemoplasma sp.
GTAAGACGTTTTCAAGAAGACGTTGTAATTACAATTAATGATATAAAACCAATATACGGCGGCTTTAGAACTTATCGAAAATAATGATAGATTTTTCTATCATTTTTTTATAAATATATACTTATTATATATAAATATATATTAAAAATATATTTAAATAACTACCTTTTTTTAAGATTATGTGGTATTATTTTAAATTGGAAAAAAACAAAGAGAAGAAAAGAGGAAAAAAAATGAGTAATGTGAGATTATTCGAGATGGATTTTGATGGAAGAAAGCTAATTGTTGAGACTGGAGAAGTTGCTAAACAAGCTGCTGGTGCTGCAATCATTAGATATAATGATACTGCTGTACTTAGTGTATGTGCTGTTGGTAAAAAACCTTCGACAATGAATTTTTTCCCGTTAATGGTGATCTATCAAGAGAAAATGTATGCTGCTGGAAAAATCCCTGGTGGTTTCTTAAAAAGAGAGGGAAGACCAAGTGATAACGAAACACTAACTTCTAGGCTTATAGATAGACCTATTAGACCGTTATTCCCTAAAGGATTTAAATATGATTTACAAATTATTAATCAAGTGATGAGTGCTAATACAGATTATTCACCACAAATGACTGCTATGTTTGGTAGTAGTTTAGCTTTAGGACTTAGTGATATGCCATTTAATGGACCAATTGCTGGTGTTATTGTTGGACGTGTTGATGGTAAACTTGTTGTTAACCCAACACAAGCACAATTAGAGGTTTCTGATATTGATTTAAGTATCGCTGGAACTAAAGACGCAATCAACATGGTTGAGTCAAGTGCAAATGAAGTAAATGAAGAAGAGATGTTACAAGCTATTATGTTTGGACATAGCTGGGTTAAAAAATTAGTTACTTTCCAAGAAGAGATTATTAGTGCTGTTGGAAAAGAAACTGGTGAATACGAGTACAAAGTTGTTTCTGAAGAAGTAGTAGAACATGTAACTAGTTTAATCGGTGCTGACATGGTTAAAGCTGTAAGTATTGAAGAAAAACAAGAACGTGGTGAAGCTATTGAAGCTGTTACTTCAAAAGTAATCGCACAATATGAAGAAGAAAATCATGGAATGGATAAAGAAGATTTACGTGCATTACTTGGAGATGTTAGAACTGTATGTAATGATATCGTTCAAGCTGAAATGCGTCGATTAATTAGTGAAGACAAAGTTCGTCCTGACGGTCGTAAACTTCATGAATTAAGAGATTTAGAATCTAAAATTGATATGTTTGAAAGAACTCATGGTAGTGCAATGTTTACTAGAGGGCAAACACAAGCTTTAGCTTTAACTACTTTAGGTAGTTTAAGCGAACATAAAAAAGTTGATGGTATGGATGATTTAGAGAAAAAAACATTTATGCTTCATTATAATTTCCCTGCATACAGTGTAGGAGAAACAGGGAGATACATGAGTGCTGGTCGTCGTGAAATTGGACATGGTATGTTAGGTGAAAGAGCTTTAAGTAAAGTAATGCCTGATCAAGAAACATTCCCTTATACAGTTCGTATTGTATCAGAAATATTAGAATCAAACGGTAGTAGCTCACAAGCAACTATTTGTGCTGGTAGTATGAGTTTAATGGCTGCTGGTGTTCCTATAAAAGCTCCTGTTGCTGGAATCGCTATGGGATTAATAAAAGAAGGAGACTTTTACAGTATTCTTACAGATATCCAAGGAATGGAAGACCATTACGGAGATATGGACTTTAAAGTTGCTGGTACTGCTGAAGGTATTACTGCACTTCAAATGGATATTAAAATTTCAGGATTAAGTGAAGATATAATGCGAGAAGCTTTAGAACAAGCTCGTATTGCACGTTTAGAAATATTAGATAACATGAATTCAGTTATCGCGAAAGCAAGACCAGAAGTATCTGAACATGCTCCTAAAGTTAAATTATTAACGATTAAACCAGATAAAATTAGAGACGTTATTGGTCCTGGTGGAAAAATGATTACTCAAATTATCGAAAAATGTGGTGACGTTAAAATTGATATCGAACAAGATGGTCGTGTTACTATCATGCATACTAACTACCAAGACATCGCTAAAGCTGTTAAAATGATTGAAGATATTATTAGAGAAGCTAAAAAAGGTGAAGTTTACGCTGGTAAAGTAGTAAGAGTAGAAAAATTCGGATGTTTTGTAGAACTATGGAAAGGTACTGATGGTTTATGTCATATTTCTAAATTAGCTCACGAACGTGTAGCTAAAGTAGAAGATGTATGTAATATTGGTGACATCATCAATGTAAAAGTTATTGGTATTGATGATAGAGGACGTATCGACTTATCAAGAAAAGATACATTACCAAGACCTCCAAGAAAAGAATTTAAACCAAAAAAAGAAACAACTGATAAAAAACCTGAATAAATGATTATTAAATCAATATGTAGGAGGTAATTATGAGAGATAAGGATGATATCGTATGTCATTGCGCCAATGTTACATACGACGAAATATTAAATGCTATTCATAATGGCGCAAACACAATTGAGAAAATCGGTGACGCAACAGAAGCAGGTATTGCTTGTGGTGGGTGTATCGACGATCTTGAAGAAATACTAGAAGAAGAGTTAAAATAATAACAAGACAATCGAGCGGAAACGTTAGGAAAGTCCATGCTAGCACAAGCTGGAATGCTTGTAGTGATTGTGATAGAGGAAACAATAACTCTATGCACATAGAAATATGTGACGGCCGAGAAAGCACCTGTTAAATGGTGTTATTATCTTTAAAAGTGCCACAGAGACGAGCTGGATAGGAAACTATTCAGGTGGAACGGGTAAACCCCTCAAGCTAGAAACCCAAACTATGGTAGGGGCACTTCTAAGCGGGAATAACTAACTGCGAAGAAGACGCTTAATGCGTAGATAAATGATTGTCACCTTCGGGGACAGAACATGGCTTATTAGTTATTATTTAACAAAAAGAGACTTCGGTCTCTTTTTTATTTTTTAATAAGAAATTATAAATCGAAATATGTTATAATACAAAAGAAGAAATTAGGTGATTTAATGAAAATTCTATTTTTAGGTGATAGTATTACCGAAGGAATACCAGGAGTATCCTATATCTCAATGATTCAAAATTATAATAATACTTATGATTTAATAAATCGAGGTGTAGGCGGAGATACTGTATCAAGTCTACTAAAAAGAGTAAAAAAGATGAATGATTTATCATCATTTAATCATATTGTATTATTTATTGGTGTTAATGATGTTTTTGGTAAGCTTACAAAAACATATAAAATACTTAAAACATTAACCAAACAAAGATGGGCAAAAGACGCATTAGTATTTGAGAATCAATATAACGACTTAATATCTTTAATAATAAAAGAGAATAAAAATGTAATTATAGTACCTCCACTTTTACTCGGAGAAGACATAAACAACAAATGGAATACCGAACTGCAAAGTTTAAGAAATATCATAATCAATATTTCATCAAAGAATAAATTAAAATATTTGGACGTGTATAGTAATTTCACTGATTATTTAAATGATAAAATAATTTCAAATTTCTTACCAATGAAATTGACAAAAGTGTATGAAGATGTCCAAAAATTAACAAGTCCAATCTTAGTAGATGAAAAAAGTAAAACTAGAGGATTACATCTTACTTTAGACGGTGTACATATAAATTCTTCTGGAGCAACACTAATTAGTAATGCTATCTCAGGATATATAGATTCCATATCAACAATATAGTTCTAAGTCCAACACGGGGGGAGTACTCACATGAAAACATATAGAATAATAGTAATGATTCTTTACATTATATCCATTGTTTCAGGGACTATATTCATTATTTGGCAAATCGAATTCTCCAATTTAATTGGCTTTATATTTTTATTTTTAGCTTCAGTTAATCTATTGATAATTGAAATTAAGAAAAAAAGAAATTCTTGTTAGTTTTACAGTAGTTATAGGAAGGAGACGATTTCATGCAGATTATTGTTATTCATACAACCGAAACATATGTTAACTGGCTTTTTCTCACTATACTAGGCACAGTTTTTGGCTTCGCAATACTATTACTTCTTTTTCTTCATTATAGAAGAAAAAACTACAAAATTACTTATATTGAAGGGAAGTTAATCCGCAAAGTCAAAGATATGAGAAACGAAGAACGAAATGTTCAAAACATCGCAGGAACAAGAGCTTTTGGTCTACTGCACACATGGCGACATGAAAATGATACAGTAAGATACTATATTACTTTTGAGACTGAAAAAGGAATCAAAAGTTTTACAGTAAGTAAAAATACATATGATGCG
>JAOZSP010000020.1 GCA_029939615.1 Candidatus Izemoplasma sp.
AATCAATTGTAGCCCCTTCACCTCAGACAACAAGAAATAGAGTCAGAGGAATTCTTACCGAAGAGAGAGGTCAGCTGGTATTTATTGATACCCCTGGTTATCATTTATCAGATAAAAAGCTAAATCTACAATTAAAAACAGTATCTGTATACGGTGGAGAACCAATAACTAGACAAATTGGACACTTAAAAAGAAAACCACAAGTTATTATCGGTACACCGGGTAGAACAATCGATCATATAAACAGAAAATTAATTAGATTGAAAAATATTAAATTTTTGATTTTAGATGAAGCTGACGAAATGTTAAAAATGGGATTCAAAGAGGATATTGAAACTATTTTGGAAGCAACTAATCCAGAACGTCAAACAGTATTATTCTCAGCTACAATGCCAAAAACAATTATAAATATATCAAAAAAATATATGAGAGACAGCAAGGTTGTAAGTGTTGTAACTGATGAAAAATCAAATAAAGATATTACACAGTATTATTACACTGTAAATGATAAAAATAAAGTTGAAGCAGTAGCTAGATTATTACATATATATAATCCAAAGTTAACTTTAATCTTTTGTAACACAAAACGTAAAGTAGATGACGTTACAAGAGAATTAATAAAAAAAGGATATAACGTAGATAAAATCCATGGTGATTTACCACAAACAGCTCGATTAGATGTTTTAAATAAATTCCATAGTGGTGTTTTAGACATGTTAGTAGCAACTGATGTTGCTGCACGTGGATTAGATATTAAAAACGTTGAAGTAGTTATAAATTACGATGTTCCTGAAAAAGCAGAATACTATGTTCATAGAATAGGTAGAACAGGAAGAATTGGAAATAAAGGATATTCATTTACTTTAGTTTCAAGAAGAGAAGCAAGTCGTTTAGATAGTATTTTCCGTTTTACAAAAGCAACTATTAAAAAACGTAATATACCTACTCCTGAGAAAGTAATTCGAGTTAAACAAGAAAAACAAATCGAAGAAATTCAAAATATTATTGATACAGAAAATAACGATTTATATTTCGAGTTGGCATATAGTTTATTAAATAACAATTCTCCAGAAAAAGTAGTTAGAGCATTGTTAAATAAAATCGATAAAAAAGATTCATCAAAACAAGTACAAGGTGATATTAACGAAAACCTTAAAAAAGTAAATAAATACGGAAAAAATAAAAACCAAATTAGATTCCATTTAAATTTAGGAACCGGTGTTGGAATTACTCCAAAAGGGTTAGTTGAATTAGTAGGTAAAAAAACAAACTTAAAAAATAAAGATATTAACGAAGTAACTGTAAGACATGCTTTCTCATTCTTTACAGTTGAAGATCGTCATATGGATAAAGTAATGAAGAATTTAAGAAACTTTAACTATAGTGGTAAAAGAGCTTCAATTCAAATTGCTAAAGACAAAAAACGAAATTAGTCCAATCGAGTAATATTAAATTAATAGTTAAGTATATGAAGTAATTAAGATGATCAAGAAATTGATTATCTTTTTTTGTGACGATTTTTGTGTAATTTACTATTTCATTAAGAAATAATATTTTGTATAATAAAAATAGAGAATATAAGGAGTGATATTATGTTAGTAATTACAAATGCTCGTATTTTCACAATGGCTAAGGAAAATGCTTTTTTAGGTAGTGTTGTTGTTGAAAATGGCAAAATATTAGAAGTAGGTAAAAGTATTGATGTAAGTAAATATAAAGATGCTGAAGTAATTGACGCTAAGGGATTAACTTTAACTCCCGGATTAGTAGATCCTCACTGTCATATTGGTGTGATGGAAGAAGGAATCCGTTTTGAAGGAAATGATACTAATGAAATGAGTGGTCCTATCTATCCTGAGTTAAGAGGAATTGATAGTGTATATGCTAAAGATATGGCTTTTGAGTATACTTATAAAGCAGGGATTACTACTGTAAACACTGGCCCAGGTAGTGCAAACGTTATTGGAGGTACTTTTACTGCTATTAAAACATATGGTGATACTGTTGATGATATGGTAATAAAAGAAGAAACTGCTATGAAGATGGCATTAGGAGAAAATCCTAAACGCGTTTACGGAACTGGAGGTAAGAATCCTGGTACAAGAATGGCAAGTGCTGCATTAATGAGAGAATGGCTTTTTAAAGCGAAAGAGTATTATAGGAAAGTTCAAGATTATAAAAATAAAGTTGAAGACGCAAAAGAACCAGCTTTTGATATGAAATTAAATTCATTGATGAGAGTATTTGATGGAATGATTGTTAAGATTCATGCTCATCGAGCTGATGATATTATGACCGCTATAAGAATTGCTAAAGAGTTCGATTTGAAAATGACAATCGAACATGCTACTGAAGCATTTTTAATTCCAGAAAAAGTAAAAAAAGAAGGCTATAAGTTAATTATTGGTCCAACTTTAGGAATGGCTTCAAAATATGAATTAGTAAATAAATCATTTAAATCTGGTAAAGTGTTAGAAGATCATGATGTTGAATTTGCGATAATGACAGATCATCCTGTTATTACACTAGATACAATGCTTGTTCAAGCTGCTTTGTTTATTAAAGAAGGTTTAAGTGAACAAAGAGCTTTGCAAGCTCTAACGATTACTGCGGCTAAACTAAATGGTATTGAAGATAGAGTAGGATCTTTAGAAGTTGGAAAAGACGCGGATATCGTTATTTGGGATGGACCTATATTTGATATTATGACAAGAACTGAGTATGTTATAATAGATGGTAATGTAGTTCATAAAAAGTAAAAAAGTAGGAGGTAAAAGCAATGTATAAAAAATATTATCACAAAGATGTTCTTTTAAGTAATGTGCTTATATCATTTGCATGGGCATTATTACTTGGTGTTGTTTTCTACGCACAATATATAGAAACATCTGTTTTTACCCCTGATTTATATTTGTTTCTTTCATTAACATCGTTGATGGGTATTGTTTTTCTGTATACTTTGGTTAAGTACTTTTTAAATTTCAATCATCCAGTATTGGATTATGAAATAGACTTTAGTAATGAAGTTATTAATCTATCTAAAAGAAAACAAGTGTATTTCAAAGATATTAAGTTATTTGCAAGAAAAAAAGAACGGAACGAAATTAAAATATTTTTCGGATTTAGAACAATGAATATTATTGAAACTCATCTCTTAAATGAATTAGAAGAAGAAATGACAGAAAATCAAATTATGAGTGTTGGGAAATATGCGATAACTGTAAGTCATCGCAAACTGTATAACTATAATTTGATTTTAGGATTATTTATATCTTTTACTAATTTGTTGTTTGTCTTTTTTGGAAGAGAAATAAAAATATCTAATTTAGATATAAATATGATCATTATTACAAGTATTGCACTTGGTCTTTATATTATTCTATCTTTGATAAATCAATTTCGAATGAAGCGCCTTTACGATAAATTACTACAAGAAAAAGCAACAATAAAATAGAGTTATTTCTTAACAAATACTTCAATATACTAATGCTTAAAAATAGATAGTATAGAGAGTATAAAAATGTTTAGATTATTGAGATACTATTTATAGTATCTTTTTTTATAATTAATAAAATAAGTCTTGATGAAAGCGCTTGATGTGATAGAATATTGTTGTGAGAGGAGAGATAACGTGAGAATAAAAAATCATCCCATTTTAGAGTTTAAAAAACAAAGTACTATCAATTTTACATTTGATGGGAAAAGCGTTGAAGGTGTTAGTGGAGATACTATTGCCTCTGCTTTGCATAATTTAGGTATAAGAAAACTTAGCCATAGCATTAAAGATAAACGTGCACGTGGCTTTTATTGCGCAATTGGAAACTGTGCTTCATGTAATATGATTGTTGATGGAGTACCAAATGTTAGAACGTGTGTAGTGTTGTTAGAAGAAGGTATGGCCGTTGAAACACAAGAAAATAAAGGGGTCTTATATGAGAGAACTTGACTTAGTAATTATTGGTGGTGGACCAGCAGGATTAAGTGCTGCTAAAATTGCTGCTGAGAGCGGACTTAACTCATTAATTATTGAAAGAGATTATAAAGTTGGTGGCCAACTAGTAAAACAAACACACATGTTTTTTGGAAGTGAAAAGCAATACGCTAAAACAAGGGGTATTGATATTGCGAAGATTTTAGTTAATGATGTACTTGCATATCCTGATAAAGTTGAAATAATGACTGAAACTACTGTTGTTGGTCTTTATAAGGATAATGTTTTAACATTATTACAAAAAGAAAAATATATAAAAATAAAAGCAAAAGCTATTATTATAGCTACAGGAGCTAGTGAGAAATTTTTAGCTTTTGAGAATAATGATCTTCCGGGTATTTATGGAGCGGGAGCAGTGCAAACATTAATGAATGTTCATGGGGTATTACCTAGTGAAGAGGTTGTAATGGTTGGTAGTGGTAATATTGGATTAATTGTTAGTTATCAATTGATACAAGCTGGAGTAAAAGTTAAAGCTGTATTAGAAGCTGCGCCTACTATCGGTGGATATAAGGTTCATGCTTCAAAATTAAAACGTTTAGGTGTTGATATTTTAACTAGTACTTCAGTAAAAAGAGCTGAAGGAAAAGACACTTTGGAGAAAATAATTATTGCTAAACTAGATAAAAATTGGGATTATATTCCAGGGACTGAAGAAGAGATTATAGTCGATGCTTTATGTATTAGCGTTGGATTAAGTCCTCTAACTAGTTTATTAAGTATGGTAGAAGCGGACATGAAATTCGTTAATTATTTAGGAGGACTTGTTCCGGTTATCAATCATCAACACGAAACGAGTATAAAAAATATATTTGTTGCTGGTGATGTATGTGGAGTTGAAGAAGCTAGTAGTGCAATAGTAGAAGGATATTTTTCAGGGTTAATTGTTGCTGAAAGATTAGGATATAAACATCCAAATCATGAAGAATTGTATCAAGATTTTGAAGCACAACTTGAAAATCTTCGCAGTGGACCATTTGGAGAAAAAACAAGATTAGGTCTTAAGGAATTACGAGGTGAAAATAATGCTGAATAAAAACGGGGTTCCCTCTTTAGAAGAAATTAAATCGCGTTTTCCAAGTGAAGAATTTTTAAATAAGCCGAAGGCAATCACAGAGTGTTACGAAAATATACCTTGTAATCCTTGTAGTACATCTTGTCCTTTTGATGCGATTTATATTGGTGAGGATATAAACACACCTCCTGTCGTTGATTTTGAGAAGTGTACAGGGTGTGGAGTTTGTGTATATAATTGCCCAGGTTTAGCAATTTTCACAGTTCAAAAGAAAGAAGATTGCTTAGTATTTAAAATTCCTTATGAACTTGTTCCTTATCCTGAAAAAGGAGAAATAGTTAATGCTATTAATCGTAATGGGGATATTATTGGGGAATGTGAAATAGAGAAAGTATCAATTACGAATCGTCAGGATAGAACAGCTTTGTTACAAGTAAAAGTAGCTCAGGAATTATTATATGAATTTATAACAGTTAGGAGAAAATTATGAATAAAAAAGATATCATCATTTGTCGTTGTGAAGACGTCAGTTTAGAAGACTTACATAACTGTTTAGAAGAAGGGTATACTACTTTTGAAGATATTAAAAGAATATTAAGAATTGGTATGGGTCCATGTCAAGGAAATACGTGTGGATTACTGGCTCAAAGAGAAATCGCTAAGTATTTAAAACTACCACTAAGTCAAGTAAAAGTTCATAAAGTAAGACCATTAATTACTGGAGTTAAATTAAAAGCAATCGTGGAGAATAATAAAAATGAAAGCTAATATCGTAATTATTGGTGGTGGAATTAGTGGTGTTGCAATTGCGTATAATTTAGCGAAAAAAGGTATGAAGGATATTGTTGTATTTGATGATAATTACATGACTGGTGGTGCTACAGGTAGATGTGGTGCAGGAGTTAGACAACAATGGGGAACAAAGGGAAATTGTATTATGGCAAAAATGAGTGTTGATTTCTTTGAAACTGCGCAAGAAGAATTACAGTATCATCGTGACATTGAATTTAAACAAGAAGGATACTTAATAGTTGCAACAAATAAAGAAGAAGATGAGCAGTTTGCTAAAAACGTTATTTTACAAAATAGTGTCGGAATACCGGCTAAGCAATTATCTTTAGAAGAAGCATTGGAAATAGTACCACATTTAAATAAGGATATTGTAACTAGTGCTACTTTTTGTAATACAGATGGTCATTTAAATCCTTTCTTAATGACGGATGCTTATTATCATGCTGCTAAACGTCTAGGAGTTAAATTCTTTTATAATGAGAAAGTAACTGACATTATTGTTGAAAATAGTAAAATAACAAAAGTAATAACTAAAAACTATGAAGTTATAACTAATAAAGTAGTTAATGCAGCTGGTGGATTTAGTTATGAAGTTGGACAATTAGCAGGAGTAGAACTTCCTGTATATTCTGAAAATCATGAGATTTTAGTTACTGAGCCAATTGAAAAGATTCAAGGACCAATGGTTATTTCGTTTAGTAAAAACATTTATTGCCAACAAGTACCACATGGTAGTTTTATTATGGGACGTAGTGATCTTGATGTTGAAAGAGGACACGATATTGGAAGTACACATAAGTTTTTAGATGAAATGGCAAAAACTGCAGTTAATTTATTGCCACCTTTAGGAGATTTACGAGTTATAAGACAATGGGGTGGAAGTTATAATGTTAGTCCTGATCGTCAACCGATTATCGGTGATACTGATCAACTAGAAGGATATTATTTAGCAGTTGGATTCAGTGGACATGGGTTTATGTTTGCTCCGATGACAGGATTACTAGTTAGTGAAGTTATTTTGGGGTTACCAACAACAATCGATATTACTGATTTACACATTGATCGATTTAAAAATAATGAAACTACTGAATATGAACATTCGGTGGTATAGAAAGGTGAAATTATGGGACTTTATAAGTACAAAACAGAACCGTTATTAGATTTTACAAGCAAAGAAGTATTACAGAAATATGAGGAAGCTTTAAAGTTTGTTGGAGGATATTTAGGGAAAACATACCCCTTAATTATCGATGGTGAATTTGTTGAAACAAATGATCTTTATACATCATTAAATCCAGCAGATCATACACAAGTGATTGGTAAAATTCATCAAGCAAGCATTGAAAATGCTGAAAAAGCAATGGAATCTGCTTTAAAAGCATTTGAAACCTGGAAGAAAGTTAAGGCATCAATTCGAGCTGATGTGCTATTTAAAGCAGCAGCAATTATACGTAAACGTAAATACGAGTTTAGTGCTTTAATGACTTTTGAAGCAGGAAAACCATGGCCTGAGGCTGATGCTGATACTGCTGAAGCTATTGATTTTTTAGAGTATTATGGAAGACAAATGTTACTTTTAGAAGAGAGTGATAAACTTACATTATCAAGAAGAAACATTGAAAGAAATGAATTTAAGTATATCCCTCTAGGTGTAGCAGCTGTTATTACACCTTGGAATTTCCCATTAGCTATATTAGCTGGTATGACTAGTGCGGCAGTAGTAGCAGGGAATACTGTATTATTAAAACCGGCGATTACTACACAAGTAATAGCTTATAAGTTTATGGAGGTTTTAAAGGAAGCAGGACTACCTAAAGGTGTTGTAAACTTTATTCCAGGAGATGGACCTGAAATTGGTGAATTTATGGTTAAACATCCAAAAACAAGATTTGTTTCGTTTACTGGTAGTAAAAATGTTGGTTTATCAATAAATCAAACTGCTGCGACCCCACAAAAAGGACAAATATGGATTAAACGTGTTATTGCTGAAATGGGTGGAAAAGATGCTATTTTAGTAGATAGTGATGCTGATTTAGAATTAGCTGCGGAATCAATTGTAAAAAGTACATTTGGATTTAGCGGGCAAAAATGTAGTGCTTGTTCACGCGCTATAATTCATGAAGATGTTTATGATGAAGTAGTAGAAATGGTTAAAGAAAAAACAGAAAAACTAACTTATGGTAATCCAAAAGATTTTAGTAATTTTATGGGACCTTTAACGGATGAAAAAGCATTTAACAAGGTAACTAGTTATATTGAAATTGCTAAGAATGAGGGACGTTTATTAACAGGTGGTACTGCAAATAAAGAAATGGGTTGGTTTGTTTCACCAACAGTATTTGCTGATTGTGCTCCTAATTCACGTATAATGCAAGAAGAAGTATTTGGACCTGTATTAGCAATGACTAAAGTAAAATCATTCCAAGAAGGAATAGAAGTAGCTAATAATACTGAATACGGATTAACTGGGGCAGTGATTTCTAATAATCGTTTTAATTTAGAAAAAGCTCGAGAAGAATATCATGTTGGTAATTTATATTTGAATAGAAAATGTACTGGTGCAATTGTTGGATATCAACCATTTGGAGGGTTTAATAACAGTGGGACTGATAGTAAAGCTGGTGGACCTGATTACTTGTTATTACATATGCAAGCTAAATCAATTAGTGAGTGGTTATAGAGTAAATAAAAAATACGTTAGAATTTCTAGCGTATTTTTAATGTATACATTATTTATTTAAAAACTCATTGACAATATTTATATGCATTGCTGTACCCACAATTAATGATGATTCATCAATATCAAACTTAGGGTTGTGATTATAGTAAATTGTCTTTTGATTTTTATTGCGACCACCTAACCATAAAAAGGAACCTGGTTTCTTTTCTAAATAATAAGCAAAATCTTCGCCACCCATTGAAGGTTCATGTAGTTCGTTTACGTTGTCTTCACCTACTAGTCTTCTAGCAATATCTAAAACAAAATCACTCATTAAGGGATCATTTATTAAAGGGGGATATGCTTCGATTATTTCAAGGTTCGCGCTACAGTCATTTGCTGCAGCTATATTAGTTGTGACGGTTTTCATTCTCTCAAAAATAAAACTGCGAACCTTTTTATCTAATGTTCGGATTGTTCCACCGATTTTTACTGATTCAGGAATGATATTAAAAGCTGTTCCTCCGTGAATGGTTGTGGCACTTATAACTGCAGAACTTAAAGGACTAATACTTCTAGAAATTATTTTTTGTATACCAACGATTATTTCAGAAGCAGCAAGTACAGGATCACTTCCTGTTTGAGGAGCACTAGCGTGTGTGCCTACTCCTATAACTTCAATTTTGAATTCGTCAGGTGCAGCCATTGCTGGACCTTTTTTGACTTTAATAGTTCCTGCGATGTCTTCAGATGTGATATGTAATCCAAAAACTGCATCAACATCATCTAAATGACCTTCATTAACTACAAAACTTCCACCACCGGGCATAGGTCCTTCTTCGGCACTTTGAAATACAAGTTTTATTGTTCCTTTTATCATTTCTTGGTGTTCACTAAAATATTTAGCTGCACCAAGAAGCATAGCTGTATGTGTATCATGCCCACAAGAATGCATAATGCCATCATTTACACTTTTGTACTCTACATCATTTTCCTCTTGCATATTAAGGGCGTCAATGTCTGCTCTAAGTAAAACGGTTTTACCTTTTTTATTCCCCACTAATTTACCAATTAAACCCGTAACTCCAATTCCGGTTGTTACAGTATAACCAAATTTAATTAGTTCTTTTTTAATGAGTTTAGAAGTTCTAAACTCTAAAAAACCGGTTTCTGGATGTTTGTGGATATCTCTTCTCATGTTAATAATATAATTTTCATAATTTTTCAAGTCAGTTACTTTTATCATTAGACCACCTCTTATAAAAAATTATAGCACAAGTTTTGTAATTAAAGAATAATTAAGTGTCCTTTTTGTTATCGAAAATATCGGTAATTTGAATCTTTTTCAACAAAAAACATATTCGTTTTAAAAGAAATGAGAAAATACATAGAGATATAGTATAATATAGTAAAGGAACGGTGGTAGATATGAAATTTGAATTAGAGGTTAATCTTGATAAATCATATAGAACTTTAGGGTTATTGATAAAATATAATCGATTAATTAATAAGTATTCTTTAAGAGAACTTGGATCATTAGCTAACATCTCACATACAATGATTTCAAATATTGAAAGAGGGAAAGTAACTGCAAGCGAAGCAACGCTTAAACATTTATTTAAAGTTTTAAATTTGAAATATTATGATGAAGATAATGAGATAATTAATGATTTTGTTCCTAAATACAATAAGGGATATAACTATTTATGCAATTATGAGTATGATAAAGCAAAACCTATTTTTGAAGGTTTAATTTCTAATCAAAAAGTATTAGCTAATTCAGTTGTTTCAGTAGACTATAATATTATTAAATACTTTTACTTAGCACTTATAAATGAAATATACGGAAGTGAACTTGCTAATTTTGAACTTTTACTTTCATTAGCAGAGTTTTTGACCGAGAGGCAATTACAAATGGCCTTTTTCGTTCATGGGATTTTGCTTTACAATCAGGGGCTTTATAAGAACTCGTTAGTGGAATTAATGAAAGCGTTAAAAGTTGGAGATAAGGATTTAGATGTGTTCATCAATGTCTTTATTGTAAAATGCTATTTTAAGATGTTTATCTTTATGGAAGCAATCCAACTTGCAAAATTGACTATTACTACTTATGAAAATGAATTGATTTATCCAAGAGCCATGGAAATGCGTTTAACAATAGCAGAATCGTATATTATTGTGAAAGAATATATTAATGCAAAATCAATAATTGATAAAGTTGCAATGTTTGCTGAAAGTTATAATGCACCATATCTACAAGAGGAGTGTTATTTCTTATATAGCAAGATTTATTTAGCAAATGGTGAAAATGAACTAGCAAGAAAAGAAATAAATAAATGTAGTGCAGATGGTTTTGCTTCTGTGCTATATCTTAAAACCCATATCGCTGTGTTAGAGGACAATGTTGAATTAGTAAAAGAAACATATTTGAAGTTTTTGGAGCAGGATAGAACTAAAAATAGTGTTAAGGATCAAATTTGTTTTAAGATACTGCTAAAGGAATATGGGTTTATTAAGATGAGTGATGTTAAGTATGTGAAGTTAGTAGAAGAACTGGCTGAAATAGGTAAAAATAATTGTGATATTTTGATGATTGATAAGGCTTTTAATGTGTTAATCGCATATTACAAGAAAAAAAGAATGTATAAAAATGCTTTAGAAGCAGCTGAAAGCTCTGGGCGTTTTCGTAATTATGGATGTGGACACCAAAAAAAATAGTATGCAAGTCAACAGTGTTGTTTACTGATGCAATAATTGGAGCACTTAGGCATATTAAAGCTTTGTTTGTAAAGTAACAAAACTCGCTTGAAAAAAGATTTTAAAATGAGATAATTGTATTGTAAGTAATGGGATGGAATTGATGGGAAACAGACCGTTGTTTCTAATAATGGGAAAGAAAATTTCAAGGCGTGGGGGCCCGTCATGTTCCGAAAAATAAAAAATGGACATTAAAGTCCATTTTTATTTGCATTTTTAACCAATTATTAATATCATAGAGATAAGTGAAATAATTGGGATGGATTGATAAATATGAAAATTACTAAAAGTGATAAACTAATTTTTGTAATTGCAATAATGATGAGTGTCGCTTATACAATATTAGCAATTTATGCTGTTGGACAAGAATTTAGTCATATAGATATAACTTATGAAAATGATTTAAACAATATTTCAAGCATTATTGCTACTGATGAGATAATTATAACAAAACTTATAAATAAGGATATTTCATTGGATAGTGCGATTGAAGACTACTATATTGACGTACCTGAGTTATCATTTATTATTGTTTATGATATGGATAGTATAATTTACTCTCATCCTACAGACATTTTGATTGGGAGTATTTATAATGAAGACAGTAAAGCGGATTCTTTACTGGGAGATATATATTTTAGTAGATTCAATTCCTTTTTGGGAGATAGTATTAGTATTTTTGTTCCGGTATATAATGGTAACACACAAATTGGTGTTGTAAATGTAGGAATTGTATATGATGCTGTTCAAGATATCAAAAAAGAAAAAGCCGCTACCCTTTTACTAGGGTTTGGAATTGGGTTAGTTGTTTCATTGTTTGGCTTGTGGTGGTTAAGGAATCGCTTCAAAAGTGATTTATTTGGATTTTCGCCATCAGAAATTGCAATTTTGTATGCTGAAAATAAAAGTGTTATTGAACAACTAAATGAAGGAGTTATTTCTGTTGATATAGATTATAATATTACAACAATAAATAAAACGCTGAAGAAGTTATTTAATTTGTCAGAATTAGAAATTGGAAAAAATGTTATTGAAGTATTTCCATATGTTGATTTTGAAAACGTTATTCAAAACGATTTGCATATTATAAAAAAATATCGTAAAATTAATGATCTTAAGTTACTAATGAATTCTTTCCCTTTATATTTAGATGGTGAAATAATTGGTGCAACCGCTACTTTTAGATCACATTTAGAAGTAGATGCATTGCTTGATCAAATTAATGGGTATAGACAAATCGCAACAGCATTAAGAAGCCAAAAACATGAATTCCTTAACAAATTACATGTTGTTTTGGGATTAATTAAAATGAAAGACTATTTAAAAGCGGAGAGTTACATTACTGAAAACGTATATACTACAAATCTTGCTAGTGATTATTATTCATCACGTATCAAAGATGATCGAATATTAGCTTTGTTTGTAGGTAAGGAAATGCAAAGCAAAGAATATAATGCATCACTTCTTTTAACGGTTGATTCTTTTCTATCAAAATCTCATCATCCAATAAGTTCTGATGATATTGTGATAGTATTAGGGAATCTTGTAGATAATTCATTTGAAGCATATGTAAACAAGGATAACGAAATAAAAAGAATTGTTGTTGATATTTTTGAGGATGAAGATGTTGTTAAACTAACAGTAGTTGATCAAGCTGGTGGAATAGATAGTGATATATTAGACAAAATGTTTCAACGTGGTGTAAGTTCTAAAAATGGAGAAAGTCGTGGTACTGGGCTTAGTTTAGTGAATGAGATAGTTCTGTTTTATAATGGTGAGAAAAATATTTCAAGTTCAATCGAAGAAACAAAAATCGAAATAATATTGTCGAAGGTGGTAAAATGAAATTACGTGTGTTAATAGTAGAAGACGATCCAATGGTGGCTCATATTCATAAACATTATCTTAATGAATTAGGTAGTTTTGAAATAATTAGAGTAATTGATAACGGGTTAGATGCATTTGAATATATAAAGGATAATGAGAAGAATATTGATTTAGTTATATTGGATGTTCATATGCCAAAATTATCTGGGCTTGAGGTTTTGAAACTTTTGAGAGAAGCAGGAAATGAGGTTTCAGTTATTCCGATTACTGCTGTTAATGATAACAAAACTATAAGTGAGTTCCTTAATTTGGGCGTTATAGATTATTTGGTTAAACCCTTTAGTCAAGATCGATTTAATCAAGCTGTTTATCGTTGTGAATTAAAATACAAAATGTTTCAACAAAATAATAAGTTATCACAAAGTGACATTGATCAGATGTTCAACACCTCTACTGATTCCAACTTACCCAAAGGACTTCAGGAAAACACTTTGAACTACATTAAAAAAAGTTTAATAGTGCATAGGAAAGAATTGCTAGATGTTGAAGCCCTTTCTGGCATAACTAATTTGAGTAAAGTCTCTTTACGTAAATACTTAGATTATTTAGCTGAAGTTGATGAAATAGAGAAGAGAATTGATTATGGAACTGTTGGAAGACCTAAATATAAATATTTTATTAAATAGAAGATAAATCATATCAATTTATCTTTTTTTTAACGGCTTATTTCACAGTTTTCGTATGAAAATGTTTCCATTGAAACAAGCGGAAATAACATTGATAAAATACCCTTAAATAAACCTATACAATTCATAATATTATGTTATAATATTCTTGTGATGTAAGCGTTTGTAAACTTATCTATAAAAGGAGATTAAAATGGAAGACAAATATGACACTTTAATGACTGTCGTTGTTAAGGAAAAACCAGAACGCGGGTTGTTGATTACTAAGAAGCCTATTCCGAGCGAATTGGCTGAAGATGAAGTATTAATTAAGGTTAATTATACTAGTGTTTGTGGAACGGATTACCATATCTATTCTTATGATGCTTGGGCACAAAAAAGACTGAAATTACCATTTACTGCTGGCCATGAGTTCAGTGGGGAAATAGTAAAAATCGGTAGAAGTGTTTCGAGAGTAAAAATAGGTGATATAGTTAGTGCTGAAACACATATTATTTGTGGTAAATGCGAGTTTTGTTTGCGAGGTGAAGGACACATTTGTGAAAACACTAAAATTATTGGGGTTGATACAGATGGATGTTTTGCGGAATATGTGAGAATTCCCGCAATGAATTGTTTCATTAATAGTCCTGATGCAAATCCTTTACATTTAAGTGTTCAATAACCTCATTTTCCAGTAGAAGGAAAAGATGTTGTAATTGTTGGATGCGGTCCAATTGGATTGATGGGAGTAAATGTTGCAAAAGCCTATAAAGCTAAAAAGATTATTGCAGTAGAGGTTAATGAATATCGTCTTAATCTAGCTAAGGAACTTGGGGCAGATGTTGTTATAAATCCATTAAAAGAAGATGTCATTAAGAGAGTTTTAGAAGAAACAAACGGACGTGGCGCAGATGTTATTGGTGAATTTAGTGGAAATAAGACTGCAATTGAACAATCCTTTAAATATCTAAAAGCTGGTGGAGGGTTAAGCATGCTGGGAATCCCATCAAAAGATATTGATATTGATGTTGCTAATGATATTGTATTTAAAGGTATTCAAATTTACGGTGTTGTTGGTAGAAGAATATACGAAACATGGTATCAAGTTAAGGATTTAATTGATAATGAATTACTTGATTTAGATAAAATAATTACTCATACAATGCCTATGAGTAAAGCATTAGAAGCAATGGAAATTATGGGTAGTGGTAATAGTGGTAAAATTGTTTTAATTCCGGGAGAGTGAATATATGAAAAATCATGAATTAACTTATTTAATTGAGAAGATAAATAAATTAAAAGAAGATGGTGTATATCGAGAGTTACCTATTAATTATGGTCCTTGTGATAATGTAATTAATTTAAATGGTAAAAAAGTAGTGAATTTATCAAGTAATAACTACTTAGGATTGGCTAATCATCCTCGTGTTAAACAAGCAGCAATTGATGCGGTTAATAAATATGGAGCAGGAGCAGGAGCTGTTAGAACTATTGTTGGTAACTATGATTTGATTGAAGATTTAGAAGTGATTCTTGCTGAATTTAAACGTGAAGATGCAGTTATGTGTTTTCAAAGTGGATTAAACTGTAATATTGGTGCAATTCAAGCGATTGTAGATCGTGGAGACTTAATTATTAGTGATGAATTGAATCATGCTTCAATTATTGATGGTGTAAGATTGAGTAAAGCTGATAAGGCAATATTTAAGCATAGTAATATGTTCAATTTAGAACAAATATTACAAGAGAGAAGTAAAGATTATAATAATATTTTAATAATTACAGATGGTGTGTTTAGTATGGATGGTGATTTAGCTAAATTACCAGAAATAGTAGATTTAGCTGAAAAATATGGAGCAATGACATATGTTGATGATGCTCATGGTAGTGGTGTATTAGGAGAAAGTGGTAGAGGAACAGTTGATCACTTTAAGTTGCACGGAAGAGTTGATTTTATTATTGGCACTTTAAGTAAAGCAATTGGTGTAGTTGGTGGGTATGTAGCAAGTAAAAAAGAAACTAAT
>JAOZSP010000145.1 GCA_029939615.1 Candidatus Izemoplasma sp.
TAGAAACACCAAAAAAAGAGCCTTTACATCCCCTGTGATTGGCTCTTTTTTTGATATTTGACAAATAAATCATAACTAACACCTTTATAATTGGATTATTAAATGAAAGGATGTTAAAATATATATAATAAACATAGCGCTACTAACTATCAAACAAATAATATACTAAGGAGAATTTTGATATGAAAGATATTATAGATAATATAAAACTTGGGTTTTCAATGATATTGATTGGAGCAATTTTATTGTATATCGGATCTACTGTATTTATGCCTGAATTAACAATTAAGATTTTTAGGTTCCAACCATACATAGTTGTGACTGAATCTATGGAACCTGTAATAAATGTTAATGATGTAGTTGTTGTTACAACGTTTAAAATTGATGAAGCAGAAGTTGGAGACATAATTACATTTATGGCCGATATTGATTATAATGGAACAAAAGAAGTGATAACACATTATATTTATGAAATTGATCGTAGTGATGAAGAAGAAATCATTAGAACTCATAGACATTTCGATGAAGATGAAACAGTAACGCCAGATACATGGCTGATTTCTGAAAGTGATATAATCGGGTCTTATGCATTTCAAATTCCCAAACTTGGATTCCTACTAGGATTTCTTAAGTCGATTTATGGAATAGTGATTATAGCAGTTAATATTATTCTTTTTGCTCTAATTAAATATTTTAGTAGTCGAAAAAAAACAAAAGAAGAGATTAGTGATTAATTGTTTTAGTAATATTGATTTAGTATAAAAGTAAATAAAGCTCCGCTGAGCCTTATGTAAAATGAAGATATGACATTATTGAAATAGACTATTATTATATATAAACTTAATATAGTGTTATAATATGTTTAGTTTATAACTACGGAGGTATACTATGAGAAGAAAATTATCATTCAAAGAGCTGCTATTTTATAGTATTTTGTTAGGTATATTCACGATAGTAATTGTTTATCTTGTTACAGTTGAAGAAATTCCCGAGGAAGTTAGGTATTATCACAATCAAACGGTTCAAATAAATGATCCTAGCGAAGTTAAAATTGGGATTTTAGCTAACCAAGGTACTAGTAATGTTTATGAACGATGGAATGATACAATCAGTTATTTAAATGATAATGTGGCAGAACACACGTTTGTTTTAGTACCAATGGAGTTTGAAAGTGTAAATCAAATGGTTGCAAATGAAGATGTTGATTTTGTATTAGTAAATTCTGCTATGTATGTAGATTTAGAAATGAATTTTGGTGTAAATCGAATTGTAACGATAAAGCAATTATATGGTACTGTTGAAACGGCTTCTTTTGGAGGAGTAATTTTTACAAGAAGTAATAATGATGAAATAACTAGATATTCTAATTTGTTGAATAAAAAATTTGGAGCAGTTGACGAATCCTCATTTGGTGGTTGGCAAATGGCACAAAAAGATTTACTTGATTATGGTATTGACGCATTAACTGATTTTCAAAGTGTAGATTTTGAGGGTACTCATGATGCGGTTGTACTAAATGTACTAAATGGAACTTATGATGCAGGCACTGTTAGAACTGGTACTTTAGAGCGCATGGATGAAGAGGGATTAATAGATCTTGATGATATTAGAGTCTTAAACGTTGATATTTCTATTACAACTTTTTTAGTTTCAACACAGCTTTATCCAGAATGGCCACTTGCAAAAACAAATCATATTTCAGAGACTCTAGGATACGAAGTAGCTTACACACTGATGCAAATGGAAGAAGATAATCAAGCTGCGATTTCTAGCGGTATTGCCGGGTGGACTATTCCACAAAACTATCAAGATGTTCATACGACTCTACGTATATTACAAGCACAGCCTTATGAAGATTATGGTAGTGTTTCATTTAATAATACGTTATATCGAAATAAAATATTCTTAATTGTTATAATGTTTACCCTGTTTATTATTACTACATTTATGTTTTGGGTTATTCATACCCGCACTACTTTAGTAAAGTTAACTAAGAAATCACTAGAAATGGAAAAGGTTGCTATAAAGGCAAACGAAGCAAAAGGTGAATTCTTAGCAAATATGTCTCATGAGATTAGAACACCTTTGAGCGCGGTGATTGGTTTATCTACTTTGTTAGATAATACAGAGTTGTCAGCTAGACAAAGAGATTACAATAACCGATTAAGAAGTTCATCGGAAAATTTACTGGGAATTATAAATAATATTTTA
Organism: Candidatus Izemoplasma sp.; assembly: GCA_029939615.1. Classification (GTDB taxonomy): domain Bacteria; phylum Bacillota_I; class Bacilli_A; order Izemoplasmatales; family Izemoplasmataceae; genus Xianfuyuplasma. The sequence continues at coordinate 2,212 of JAOZSP010000145.1, forward strand.
GATTATTCTAAAATTGAAGCAAAACAGATGAAGTTAGAGAGTATTAAATTTGATATTAATGAGGTTTTATATAACTTGGCTAATGTAGTTGCTTTAAAAGCTAACGAAAAGAATATTGAATTACTATTTAATAAGGGTCCTAATTTGCCAAGTAAGTATTATGGTGATCCTTTACGTATTGGACAAGTACTTGTAAATATTGTATCGAACGGTATTAAGTTTACTAATCAAGGGCAAGTGGTTTTACATATTGGGCAAGATATGATTGATGATGAATTTCATTTGACATTTAAGATTGAAGACTCTGGAATTGGTATGAGTAAAGAACGAATAGGTGAAATTATTAAACCATTTACACAAGCAGATACTTCCTTTACGAGAAAGTACGGTGGCACTGGGTTAGGACTTACGATAACAAACGACTTAGTAAGAAAAATGGGTGGAGAACTTATTATCACAAGTTCAGTTAATGTAGGAAGTTCATTCTCATTTTCGATACCTATTGAAGCAGTTGAAGAAGAACAAAAACGAGCAATCCCAGCATCATTAAATAATTTAACAATTTTAGCAGTGGATGATAATCCAGCAGCACTAAAAATTTTAGAGGATACTTGTAAATCATTTGGGTTTAGTGTTAAAACTGCGTCAACAAAATATGAGGCAGTAGAAATACTTGAAAATAGAAAGTATCATCCGAAATTGATAATTATGGATCATAAAATGCCTGAAATTAATGGGATTGATTTAATTTTGAATCTTGAAGACAAAGGTTTACTTAAAGATGTCAAAAAATTATTGATGGCTAGTTTATATGATTATGAAAAAGTAATTCAAGAGGCTACTTTGGTAGGGATAAGCAATTTTATTGATAAACCAATTAATAATTCTGTTTTATTTGATACGATATTGAATATGTTCAGTACCGCAGAAATTAAACGAAAAGCAGTGCCAGTAAATCCAAATCAAGTTGATTTAGTAAAACCAGGAACATGTATCATTCTTGCTGAAGACAACTTAATTAACCAACAAATCATAAATGAGCTACTTACAAGAGAAGGTTTTGATGTAACCATTGCTAATAATGGGCAAGAGGTATTAGATATTCTTGATGAGGCAGTAGTAGACTATAAACTGATATTAATGGATATTCAAATGCCTATATTGAATGGTAGAGAAGCAACGGTATTAATACGTAAATCTGAAACTAAATATCGCAATATCCCTATTATCGCTATGACTGCACATGCTTTGGAAATAGAAAGGAAAAAATCATTAGCGGCTGGTATGAATGACTTTCTAACTAAACCAGTCGAAATGAAGAAATTGTTTGTTGCCCTATCTAAATATATAGATATTGTAACTGTATCTGTGAATCCAAAAACTAATAAGGGTATTAATTTAAATTTCTTAGATACTGAAGCCGGAATTAAGAATATGTTTGGTGATGTACAACTATATCTTGAAATCTTATATACTTTCTATAATGACTATATGAATTTCTATAAGGGAATGGACATTATGTTTAGAGAAGAGGACGAAGAGGATTTAGTTATTGAGGTTCATACAATTAAAGGATTAGCAGCAACTATAGGTGCAACTAAATTACATAAGGTTGCAATTGATTTTGAAATGAAATTACGTGAAAACGATTTTGATTTTGATTGTTATACTGTATTTGTTGAAACATTTAAAAAACTACTTATTAATATGAAAAACTACTTTGATGCTAACCCATTTAAGAAACAAAAAAGATAATAAAAATCTAAGTATTTAAGACTTGTGTTTATTTGATCTTTCTTGTGTCATTTAATATAAATTTTGAATAGGTATATGAGAGGACCAAATCAATTATTTTTCAAAAGAAAAATAATAATGGTATAAACAGTGAAACACACCAACAATTATGTCTAAAAAGGTCAAAATGGTATTTTTTCACTGTTTTGATAGTGTTTAGAGGTAGACTACCTAGGTTATAAAAAACGATTTACAAGCGAAATAACGAAGTGTAAATAAAAGTGAGATACAATACGTATTTCACTTTT
>JAOZSP010000146.1 GCA_029939615.1 Candidatus Izemoplasma sp.
AATGAAGAAAAATTAACACCTTTAAATGGAACTATTGAATTATATTATGAATTATTAAATGTACCTAACTATAATTCTATTAAGAATCTTTCTGGGAAGTATGAAAATGTATCAAATACTTTGGTTTGTTCAGAGTTAAATTTAAGTAGTAGTAAACTGGTTTATTCAGCAGAGATAAGGTATTATTCAGATAATCATTCAACAGAATTATTTCATATCCAGAGAGGTGCGATTAGCGAAATGCAATCAATTAATTTATATGATATTAAAACTGCAGATTCAACAGAATTTAAATTAGAGTATCAAGATTCAAATGTTGTTAAAGTAAGTGGGGCAATAATACAACTACAAAGAAAGTACATTTCAGAGAACACCTTTAAAGTAGTAGAAGCCCCTTTAACTTCTGGAGAAGGTACCGCAGTAGTTCACATTGATTTAGATACAAATAAATATAAAATTAATGTTGTTAAAAATGGTGAAGTTTTAGATACTTTTGATGATATAGTGTTTGTTTGTGATAATGAATTAAGTGGAACTTGTACTCAAAAATTATACGGAGATATAAATTCACAAAATAGTGTTCCTTTAGAAACTACGAACGATTTTGTTTATGGGATAAGTAGTGAAAATAATACAATAACTGTATCCTTCTCAATACCTAGTGGAACTCCTTCTAGTGTAAATGTTCAGTTACAACAAGTAGATAGATTTAGTAATGAAAGTTTATGCAATAAAACAGTTATATCTTCTGCAGGTTCAATAGAATGTACATATTTAGATACGATTGATAAAAGCTATTTAACTTTGACAATTTCCAAAGATGGAGAAGCACAAGCGATAAAGTCTTATATTATTACAAAATCTGATACTGCAGACTTTTTGAACAATAACCTTTTCATTGTGTTTATCTTTATGTTGAGTATAGTTGGAATGGCCTTCACAAGCCCCGAGTGGATAATTGTTAACTCTGTGATAGTATTTGTAGTATCTGGGGCAATTTATCTTCTTAATGGTTTAAACTTCGTAATAGGATTGGGTGGATTAATGTGGTTAATAGTTGCATCTGGAATATTAATAATGAAATTATCAAAACAGGAGGATAGATAGATGGCAGAAAATAATTTAAAAGACTTTACAGTTAACTGGGTAATCTTTGGTTTACTATTCACAGCTTTATTAAGTTTTACTTTAGTGTTTATATCTGCTAATAACCCTTCCTATGGGTTATCTGGAGAATTGAATACAATGATTACAGACACTAAAACAGCTTCACTAGGGGGATTATCTGAAGTAGAGAACGAAGCTAATGAATTATTGAACATTACCTCTAAAACAAACCCTGAAACCAGTTATTTAGGTAGTAGGGATAGTGTAGCAACATCATATAAATCCATGGGGTCTGCAAAGGCTTTCTGGAGTTCTGCTAAAACTATGATAGGGTGGGTATTTACTGGAGATGTTGGAAAGATAATAATCTCGACTTTTAGTGGATTGATTGGATTCTTGGCATTCTATTTCGGATATAAATTTATAAGGAGTGGTAATTAAATGAATTGTACTTCTGGTCTATATTGCACAATGAATGATTTTGGGGGAGTGGGGGTTATACCTCTGTTTAAATCAATTATAACAGCAATACCTCCATTCTTTTCAGTAATATTATTCTTTGTTTGGATACTTGGAACAGCAGGATCTTATTATGCAATCCTTAAAACAACAGGAAAAAAAAGGTTTTGGCATAGTTTAACCTCTATGAGTTTTGTAACATTCTTATTATCCTTAACATTAGTTGCTATGAATGAAGCTAGTTTCACCTTCTTAAATGGTTATTGGGTTGCATTCTACATAGTGATGACTATGATGTCTTGGTTTATTTTAGATAGATATAAATAAACCCCATAGTAGTTTTTAACCACTAACCCTTATAAACGATAAACGATAAACCTAATCATGGGAAAATACCATAAAGATATATTTGTTACAAAGGAGGTTTTTTAGAAATGAAAGGTAAAGATTTAATGGACGCAATCTCTACTGTTATGGCTGTTGTAATTCTTGTTGTAATTGCAGCTTTAATCGTAGGAACAATATTGGCTAGTTCTGTATTTACATCTCTTACTATCATTAACACTACTGAAGTTGCAAATTCTTTCGGGGATTTCGTAACTAACTTAATTGCATTCCTTGCAGTTATCGGTACTATTGTAGGTGTTGTATGGTTAGTAATGTACGTAAAGAAGTTATTCGATAAGAAAGATGGTCTTAACGGTATCACAGCTTAATTGCTAAATACCTCGCGTACGGAGGACAGGAAACCTCTTTAACTCAACCTGCACGACTTTGGTACGTATCAAAGGGAGGGTGGAAATCCCTCATCTCCCATTCTTCTAACAATAGTAAAGCTTATAAACTAAGACTACATAGTGGTATTAATATGGGAGATGTTTTTTAATGGGGATAGGGAATGAACTTGCACCTGCAACAAGTATGTTTTCAGGAAGTTTAGGAAGAATGGCAACCTATGCATGGGTTTTAATCCCTATGGTAATTATCGCTATATTAATTTTAAGTGTTGTTTTTATTAAAAAAATTAGGAATAAAAAAGAACAATGGTCGCATACATTAATTGTTAAAAGAGTTTTACAGGATGGAAGTTTATCTCAACCAAAAATCCATAAAATGAGGAGGTTTCCGATTATTAAAAACGCGGAAGTTTTTGAATTAGAGAAGCCATTACTTGGAGGATATTTAATGCCTGAACTTGCAGAATATACTGGATCAAATGAGTACTCAATCATTCTCGATAAAAACAATAGAATTTATACTGTCGGTAAACAATATTTTAGTCCAGATAAATCTTGTATTAATGTTTCTGCTAAACACTCTGAAATAGATATTGAAAGGTCTAATTTAAGAACAAAATATCAAGATATAAATAAAGTTAGTAAAAGAATTGAATGGTCTGCAATAGCTAAATATGCATTTATGGCAACTGCAGTAATCGCTGTAACTATCATCTTAATCGTTGGAATCCAAAAATGGGGTGAAGCACAAGAGTTTAAAGTTGCGGAAGCCCAACTAGAAGCCCAATCTTGGGAAAATATGAATGATGTTATGGATACCATGAGTGCTGTGGTAAATACCCAACAATTAGAGTTAAAAAAGCTCTTAGAGGAACTCTATGGAACTAAAAACATACAATCTGTACTCAATCAATCATGAAATTCAAAAAGAAAAAAGAACACGTTTTAACAGAGAAAGAAACAAAACTCTTAAAAGAATATAAATCGGGAAAAGTTTTAAAGGTTGATGATGGAACTGATAACTTAGAATATTTTAGAACCTTGGAGGATGACAAAGATGGACTTGAATAAACGTAAAATAGATATTATTAAGGTGTTGGTAGGTTTTAATGTTATTTTTGGATTATTATCTTTCTTTTATGTATCAAAGTGGTCTGTAATTGTTGCAACAATACTTAACTTATTACTAGCTGGAACGTATTTAATCATTGAAAAATATTTTTATATTTTTGATTTAATGTTAAAAAATAATAAATTCGCTAACAAACTAAAAACTAAATTAGAGAGTTTGGACTAATGGGGAAATATCTTGATAGTTTTAAAAAAGGTATTGAAACTGCAGATGGAAAAATTAACGATAGAATAAATAAAGATGTTACAATAGGAGAGGATTATGGTGAAGATGATGATGAAGATTTTAATGAAAAAGGTGGTTTTAATGATTATGATGATGTTGGGATACAACCGACACAAAAACCCGAATCTTTTCACCACTTTATCCTAGAAAATCAATATAAAGATTTAGAAAGATCCATTAGGGGCTTTAAGGACGTATTTGATAAAAGAACCCAAACATGGGTAACTAAAAGAAAAGAATTACATTGTTTTACTGATGAAGAAGCAGAAGGGATTCTTAGAATGGCACAAAGTCATTTAGCAACAGATATTAAACTTGCAACAATGAGTCCTGAAGTCTTTGGGAAAATGATGAATCTTCTGTTTGAACAATTAGAGAATTATTTTTATAGAATTGCGGAGTATCGTTATGGGAGATATAATAAGTTTACTAAAGACGGAGTTTTGATAGATGTTCTTTATGATATACAAGGGAAAATGAAAGATGAAAACAAAAAGATTTTAATTGAGTTATATAATCGTATATGGGCAAATTATTCTAGGGCTATTGGTGGTAAAGAAAACAAACTAACTCACGATTCAGTAAA
>JAOZSP010000147.1 GCA_029939615.1 Candidatus Izemoplasma sp.
GTAAACCATTGGTCTCCAACACCAATACTGGGGGTTCGATTCCCTCCACCCGTGCCAAGTAAAAAATGCGCCAATGTCGGCGTATTTTTTGTGTTCGCGATAGATGACAATGGAACATTTCTGTGATAAAATTAGAAAATGAAGAAAATATTAGTAATTGGTTCTAGTGGAGCTGGTAAATCTACTCTATATAAAAACCTAAGTAAAAAACTGAATTTACCATTAATCGTACTTGATCAACTTTACTGGAATAAAGATTGGGAGAGAACATCAAGAGAAATTTGGCGAGAGAAAGTAAAAGAGTTGGTTAAAGGGGGTAGTTGGGTAATGGATGGAAATTATCAGAATACTTTTGATATAAGATTTTCAGTTTGTGATACAATTGTTTTGTTGGATTTTAACAGGTTCGTGTGTTTTTGGAGGATATGGAAGAGACGTGTATTAAAAAATAGAGTTGATGAGTTAAATAGCTGTGAAGAGAAAATTGATTTTCAATTTATGAAGTGGGTATTATGGGATTATCCAGGTAGAGGTAGGAAGAAAGTTATGCGCTTTATAAAAAAGCATAATAACAAGAAGATAATAATTATAAAATCAGATAGGCAGTTAAACAACATTGATGGTATTATTGCATAAAGTGTGTTTCCATTGGATTATTACATCTTCAAGATAGTTCCACTCAAATCCCTTAACGCGTGCAGATTAAAAAATAGACTAATTTTAGTCTATTTTTTTGTTTGGTATATATCTAAAACTTTATAAAATATTATTATATTGACAAATTTTATAAAGTTTTATATAATTAAGATGTATGAATATATCCAAGAAATTACAATTAATTATAAAAGTATCAGAATTAACTCAAGAAAGACTTGCAAGTGAATTTGGGGTATCTTTTGTTACTTTGAATAGCTGGATTAATGAGAGATCAATACCACATAAAAAGAAGCAAGTTGCCATAGATGAATTATATAAAAAATATACAGGCCAAAAAGTTATTCCTGATACTGAGCTTCAAGCGAAAAAAGAGTTAATATACAGCAAAGGTAAAAAATATAGAAATATAGTTCAGCTTATTAAAAAAAGACAAGACATTTACGATCAATTTGTTTTATCTCTGACATATAATACGAATAGCATTGAAGGAAGCACACTTACGGAAAGCGAAACAGCTGATATCCTTTTTAGAAATAAAAATATTAAAAACAAAAGCTTAATAGAGAATTTGGAGGCTAAAAATCATCAAGTCGCTTTGGAGTTTTTATTTAGAAAGATAAAAAAAGATTTTATAATTACAGAAGAATTTATTTTAAAGATGCATAGTATGCTTATGAATGGCATTCGAGATGATGCCGGAATGTATAGGAGGTATGGAGTGCGAATTGTCGGCTCAAATGTCCCGACGGCTAATTATATAAGAATCCCTGGGTTAATAAAAGAAATAATAGCCGAAACAGAAAGAAAAGATTTGGATATTTTAAGTCATGTATCTATGATTCACAGTAGGTTTGAAAAAATTCACCCTTTTTCAGATGGCAATGGACGTATTGGTAGATTGATTATGACGGCAATGTTGCTTAGAAAAAATTTATCTATAGCAATCATCAAACAAGAGAATAAAAATTTATATTATAAATATCTGCAAAAGTCTCAACTTGAAGGCGATTTAAGTTTACTAGAAGATTTTGTGTGTGATTCTGTTATGGATGGATATAAAATTATAGAACCTTAATTTTAGTTCTAACACTGTCCACGACCCCGTGCAGACAAAATTACAGCTAATATTAGCTATGATTTTTGTTATAAATATTTGCAGTTTTGAAATAAGTTTGTTATAGTTAAAACATTATTTTTCTCATAATTATTTAATCTATTTATAAAAAAACTATGCGGAATAAAATATGTTCTGATAAGGGGCCTTTTTTGAGGGACATCCCTATGATTAAAAAAATTAATTTATCTTTCATTTTATTATTTTTTGTGTTTTTTTTAAGTGGTTGCGGTATATTTGACTTTATGGATGCTGAGATGAATAAGGCTGTTGAGAAAAAAGATCCAAAACTATGCTTAAAGATGACAGAAGATGCAGAAAGGCGAGAGAGGTGTTTGACAGCGGTGGCCGAAGCCAAGGAGGACGTTAATGTTTGTGACATGATAAAGGCTGAGAATGAAAAGGATTTTTGTATTTCTAAGGTCGCTATTGTAAAAGGTGATGCTGGTATTTGTGAAAGCATTGCGGGGGACAGTAAAAAAGGTGTTTGTTATAACACTATTGCTAAAAGCTCAAGCGATGAAACTCTTTGTGAAAAGATTCCAAGTAAAAGAACTCAAGGGGATTGTTATAATGATATAGCGATCGAGAAAAACGATGAATCAATATGTGATAAAATAAAGGACACTTTCAATGGGCCTCATTGCTATATAGCGATAGCCAAAAATAAAAATGACGCTTCTATTTGTGAAAAAATAGAAGGAAGAGCAAGTAGTATAGCTGATTGTTATGAAGGCTTAGCAATGCAGAGTGAAGATGAGTCACTTTGCGAAAAAATTAAAGAAGACAGGTATAGAGATGATTGTTTTGCAGTAATGGCTTCAAAAAAAGTGGACCTTTTAATATGTGAAAAAATAGTTGTGGAGAGAAAAAAAGATGCTTGTGTTGATAGACTCCTAGATAGTATAGATGACCAGATAGATGATAAAGATATATTAGAAGAGGATGAATTTGAAGATAAAGATGAAAAAGTGACGGAAGATGAATCAAAAGAAGAAAATGAAGATGAAGAAGAGGGTGAGTATGGTGTTATCGAAAAAGGAGGTAAACTGTATTTAAAATCAAAACCAGGAGAGGTTCTGAATATTACAAGCAGTGATTTACCTGGTTGGGCACATGGACAAATTGCTGTAGTGGGGGCAATGATTGTATGTGTAGGGCCACCAAATACCATCGCCTCAGGAGATAGCAGTGTTATTCTTAATGGACTCCCTGCAGCTACGATAAATTCTAAAACTGCTCACGGAGGAAGCATTGTTGTGGGATCTGATAAAATATTCATCAATGGAGTTCCAGCAGCTGTAGTCGGTTCGAAAACAGTCTGTCCTATGATAACAGGGACTGTTCCTCATGTGGGTGGACCCATAGTTAATACTGGATATTAATAGTCATTATTTAGGCTCTAGACTAGATACCTAGTCTAGAGCCTTAAAAATATTAAGTATTTAGATTTTTATAAAATTAATATGAACAATGAAATAAAAATAATGAAATGCCGTGATGTGCATGGTAAAGAAAGTGAAGTGCCAATAAACAAATTTAAGTTTCGTCCATCTGTCTACGGTGTTTTAATTGAAGGTGAGAGAATTCTTTTATCACGACAATGGGATGGCTACGATTTTCCTGGAGGTGGGATCGAGATTGACGAGACTATCGAAGAGGCGCTTAAAAGGGAATTTATAGAAGAAACCGGCATCCAAGTTGAACCGATAATACCTATTCACTCTGAGACAGATTTTTTTAATCCCGATTATACTGATAAATACAAAGGACAATATTGGAATTGTATAATGATTTATTATCTGGTGAAAAAAGTCGGTGGTGAACTTACAAAAGATAATCTGTGTGATACTGAGCAGGAATATGCCGATATGCCTGAGTGGATGGAATTGAAAGATATTTATAATAATAAATTTTTTAATTCAGTAGACAGTGTTAAACTTATCGAGAACGCAAAAAAGCAACAAGATAAGATATTATCTAAATAAAATATGACATTACTTTTAACATCAACTGGGATGATGGTGGCTGATGAAATATATAAAATAAGTTTGAACAAGCATAGTCACCCCGTGCTGACAAAATTAATGTAATTTATTAATATTTTTATGACAAACTCAAATCACAAATGCGTTAAGTGCGAACATACTGAATTTAAAACGGGACAGCTAAGAGCAGCTGGTGGCTTTTGGACGAAATTATTTAATATTCAAAATTTAAAATTTAATACGATCTCTTGTGAGAATTGTGGATATACTGAGATGTATATGGATGGCGCTAAAAAGACAGGTGAAAATATTTTAGATTTTTTTACCAACTAACCTTATAACATTTTTAGTTAATTCTGGCAGTATCACAATGTCTGTGGTATTTTTAAAATAAGTTCTAACATCGTAACTGCACCCGTGCAGATTAAAAAAAAGACTAATTTTAGTCTATTTTTTAGAATTGACAATTTCCCAAAATGGGT
>JAOZSP010000148.1 GCA_029939615.1 Candidatus Izemoplasma sp.
TTGCCTGAGTTGGAGATAGTGAAATGAATGTTGATATTAATACAACATTTGTTGATCCAGGAGCAATTGTTATTGGAGATCAATACGCTGTTATTGAAACTGAATCAAATGTTGAAACTAGTATTCCTGGTGAATACTATGTTACTTATAGTACAACTATTAATGGAACATATGTTAGTGTTATTAGAACAGTAAATGTGATTAATCCTAACCCATTAGATTTTAGTGTTTCATTAGCTTTAACAGAAGTAACTGAATCATCATTAACATATTCTTTAGATGTTGATAGTAACTATGATGAATTAACAACACATGTTGCTAAATTATATAACGGAGCTGCTTTAGTTAGTGAAATTAATTTTACTGCTGGGAATACAGTTTTAGAATTTACAGGATTATTACCACAAACAGAATACACAGTTGTTATTGATGGTGACTATTTATTAAACGGGATTGTCGAATCAATGGGAGATTATCGTCTTAGTACAACTACTTTAGATGCTTCAGCTCCGACAGTTACGTTAGTTAGTTCAGAAATTGGAATTGATTTCTTAGATACTGTTATTAATGTTTCTGATGAACATTCTCAAATTACTGCTATTCAAGCCGTTATTTATGAAGATGATTATCAAGAAGTAACTTGGGATTTAACTAATGGGATTAATAACCATCTTTTTGAAGATTTATTTTACGCGAATCCTTATAAGTTAGTAGTTGAATATACTTATATTCCATATGGTGAATTTACTCCAATTGTTGTTTCAATAGAATTATTAGATTTTTCAACTTTAACACCACCAATGCCTTCTTTAGATAGCATTAGCTGTGATATTTCTGATACATATATTACTTGTGATGCGGAGTGGGATACTGATGGCTTTACAACGGTTGGGTTCTTTGCACAAGTATGGCATGGCGGAACTTATTCAAACGTTGTTTGGTTTACAAATGATAATGGGACTTTATTTGTTGAAGATTTAGATCCGGAAACAGATTATATTTTAAAGATTTTCGCTGATTATTATGTTGATGCAACTGGTGAAAGATATACTATGCAAATGACTAGTGTTTCAGCAATTACGTTAAGACCTGTTATTAAAGATGTTCCAATTATTGATAATGTTGTTTATTCTTACACAGAAACAACTGTAACAGTTGATTTTGATATCTTAGATGAAACTAACGCCTTTACATCAGGGTTCTTAAGACTTAGAAGTGGGTATGGTGTAGTTGAAGATATTTCATATGTAGTAGGCCATAATACAATTGTCTTTGATACCGGAGTTGAACCTAATCGTGATCATTATTTAGAATTTAGAATGAGTTATGATTTAAATGAGGAATATCCGTATGTTGACGATTTAATGACTTCAATTAGTTTTACAACGCCAGCAATAGTTGAGTTAGATGCTTTTGTTCCAAAAAAAATGGTCTTTGATGGGGATAATGTTGTTTTACAAATTGATTTAGCTAATGATGATGAAATGAATATTGATTTTGTGACAATTGATGGTGTTCGTTATGAAACATTTAAATTCCCAAGTAACTTAGATAGAATTTATATTGATATGGGAATTAGAACTGCCGGAACTTATCATTTCAATTTAGATAATGTTGGAACGACAGTTAATGAAACAGAATATATTTATAATCTTGATACTGAGGTTATAGTAGAAGTATATGTCCCAGGAACAATTGTGCCAGATGATGCAACTGTAAAAGTAATTGATATTACAACTAATCCAGTTGGTGGAAGTCCATTTATTGAAATTACTGGTGACGGGGGAAATACTTTTGAAGATACTTATGTGTATGTTCATTTAGAAAATGAATATAATTTAGATGTAACAGCACTTAATGTTTATAATGGCAATGGTGATGTTACTGATTATGAAGTTTTATCATCAACCTTAATTAAAGTACCAATTACTGTTGGAGATGGAGAATATATTTTAGGATTAAGCTATATTGAGTTTACTAGAAATGGTGAAACAATCCATGAGACTTTAGATGTTCCTTATTTCGGAAGTGCTTATGGTTATGATGCTGATGAGATGACTTATATTTATACAGTTGCTGATTTACAAGCAATGACTCCAACAGGACATTATCGTTTAATGAATGATATTGATTTAGGTGGTGTTAACTGGACACCACTAGGAACACAAGCTGAAGCACATGGTGGCTGTTTAGATGGTAATGGCTTTACGTTATCTAACTTTACAATTAATGAAAATATTGGCGCTAGTGAAGACTATGCTTATATTGGGTTCTATGGATATGCAGGAGTGTATGTTAGCGATTTAACATTCCATAACGTTAGCATTAATGTTACTAGTGATAATGAAGATGCTACAGCAAGGGTTGGGATTTTAGCGGGATGGCAACAAAGTTATTCAGTTCAAAATGTGCATGTTACTGGCTTATCATCGATTACTGTTAGTGGAATTTATAAAGGTCAAATCGGTGGTTTAATTGGTGAATATCGTGAAGGTTGGATGTCAGTTGTTAAAAATTCAAGTGCTTATGTTGATATTAACATTAACGCAGTTTATTTAGATGACGATGATTATTCATTATCAGTTGGTGGTTTAATTGGTTATGATAATAACGGAAATATTAATCATTCACATACAACTGGTGATATTACAATAACTAATACTGGAGCACAAGTTGTTTATACTGGTGGACTAGTTGGCTATCTTTACGGTCCAACTGATTCAGTAGATCAAGGTGCTTACATTATGAATAGTTATTCAGAAATGGATATTGATAGTTCTAATAATAATTACTATGGAGGTACTGGTGGTATACTTGGTAGTGGCCATAGCGTTAGTGCTTTTACAATTTTAATTAATACGTTCACGATGGGTGACATTAACGCAACTGGTGGTAAAACAGCGGGATTAGTTGGAATCAATTATGGGAAAATTATAAATAGTTTCTCAACTGCGAGTGTTAATGCTACTAATGGTAGTGTTGGAGCAATTTACGCTAATAATTCATTCTCATATGATAGTAATTCAAATATGATTAATGTATATAACTGGGAAGACCAAGTAATTACTAAAAGTTATGAGCCAGTTAATGGTCATGATCATTACATTAGACAAATTGTTGATGTACCAACAACTGAGCTTAATAAAGTAGAATTTTATACTGAACTTTTAGGGTATAATTCATACTTCTTTGATTTTTCAGATTTAAATGTAGCAACTGGAGATTTACCAACATCATAAAAGATTTATAAATTATTAAGTAAAAATAAAGTAATTAAAAAAGGAAATTAGAAATTTCCTTTTTTAATTATCATGGTTATTTTTTTCAAATTTTAAATAAATGAAGAAAATCTAAAAAGTGTTGATTTGTCAAACATGTGAAACACAATTGGAATAATTAAAATATGATACGTGATAGAATATCTATACAAAGATAATTCACGTAGAACTGCTTAGGAGAATTCCAATTGAGTGGAGCCATAGGGAAGTTATTATAAGATCTTAAATATTTTTTGACCTCCCCCCGTATGTCTTTGATTGAATAGAACGTCTTGACGTTATAGAACCGCTCGTTGTCTTTACGATGACTTCGTTCTACTTTACCATTATGTCTTGGAGTATAAGGCTTGATGTAATCATGAGCTATATTTAGTTCTTTGAGAGTTCGCTCAAAGAGTGTTGGTTGAGGATTTATTGAATTACCTAATCTATTGGTAAATTCTATACCGTTATCTGTTCGTACTGTTTTGATGTCAAACGGAAAGTACTTAACCGTGTTTATCAGAAATTGTTTTGATGAATATGTTGATAATTCATCAAATATTTCAAGATAACGTAATCTGGTAAATTCATCTATAGCGGTATACTGATAAAGCTTTTTACCAAAAAGTTCATTTACTAAGCATTTAGTTGGTACATGTTTAACGTCTACTTGAATCCGTTCACCTGGGTAAGTCATTTGAATATACTTCTTAGGTTTGCGTTTTTTCTTCTTTTTAGGGTTAAGCTTAAGATTCATTCTAATCATTGTTCTGTATAGTGAAGATACATGACGTGTATATCCACGTTGTCTAAGTTTAACCCAAAAGACGATAAGTCCGTCTTTAGAGTTACGCCTTCTCATATCTCTTATAAGTTTCAGTTCTGATTGTGTATGTTCTGTAGGGTGAGAATGAGGACGAGTTGATTTGTCGTATAGAGATTTTAATGATCCATCATATC
>JAOZSP010000149.1 GCA_029939615.1 Candidatus Izemoplasma sp.
AACATAAAAAAAAGTCAGTAAATGACTTCCTAATTGTACTAACGGTGTTGGAAATCGATTTAACACTTTCAGACTGTTTTTTATAACAGGCTAATTAAACTATAATTTAATTTCAATTACAACAATTAAGAGCTAAAAATAGCCGTGGTCAGACAACCTTGTAAATAGGACTATATTTATCTATTCCTAAAAGAAATTGCCTCTAATACCCTTTGCCTTTTCTTCAATAATTTTTAATCCTTCTTTACCCGACTTATATCTTCCATATTCATTTAGTACTTCATTTAAAAACTTCTCATCATTTTTCAATCTTCTTGAAGCATACACTATATTATATGTATGGAAATCTGAAAGAGCCAATTTGATAATTTCCTCATCATCTCTATATTTCTTAGGCAATAATGAGACTACATTGGGATTTGCAGATACCGCTTTTATAACAAAAGAACGACTATCTTGTAGTTCCTTTGGTAAACTTATGAAATCGGTAAATTTATCCTCAATCATTTTTATGGCAAGTTCTTCTTTATCATTATCAACAACAATATTGCTATTGATAAATTTCTCTTTCTCAAAATGTACTGTTGTTTCTTTTATATCAGTTAGCTTCAACAATTTTAAGTTTTCTAAAGTTTCAATATCATAACTTGTATTGATATAATCCGAGAAATAGAAGATTTCAGGACTAAACATAAACATAATCTCTTCACTTTTAATACTAACTAAAAAGTAGTAAGGTTTCTTCTGTAGAGCAAATATATCCTTCATTGATTTTTTTCTTATATTATATTTACATGGTTTACTTAATTTTGGTAATAAACTTCTTACCTCATACTTATCACATGAAATTACATATGCTTCTTCATGGACACCCAGATAGTTGCTAACATTTTTTTTCGATTCTATCAATTTGACTATTCTCATATTCTATCCCCCAAATATAACTTTTTAAGTAGAATAACACAATACTCTCATTCATCAACATATATCTATTATAAAACTATAGGACTTCTAAATCAACAAGTGTGTGAACACAACTGTATAATGCTGTGTCTTAACTGACTAACCTTAGTTTCTATATATTTTTTGAAGTCTCGATTTTTTAAAACCTTAAATTTTTCTTCTTCAGATAATGAAAAGATAAAACTACTACCAGGTTTCACACTATTCCATAACTTATTATCATCATTATAGTAATTGAACCAATATTTTTCTCTATCACCTAAAATAGATATTATAATATTATCTTCAATCACTTCAAACTTAATATCATCCCACTTATTAGGAAGTTTGTTTACTTCTATAAATTTCTTAGTATATAATCCATTTGAATTTATCTGGTTATGGTACTCTGTTATATGTCCTTTTGTCCGTACTTCTAAGGTTTGAACAGTCCTTCCAATATACATGACATTACCATTAACTTTCCAAGCATAAATTATTCCCTTTCTCATTTCATTCACCTTCCTTCAAATTGTTCTTTATATTTCATCACTATTATCTGCTGAACAGTATAAGAATACAATTATTTAAGTGTTCTTTTTACGATATTGATATTTACTTCGTTTGCCATTATTTTATCATTTAACATTTTGTTTTTCCTTATTTGATATACGGTGATAGCAATTAGCATTATGAATAATATTATATTCTCTAACATCTCAGCACCTCCTTAGGTTTTATAATAGCATATGAAAAGAAGCCAGTAAATGACTTCAAAATAATTCTAACGGTGTTGGAGACCTATAATGAATTGAATTGCATCAACTTAACTAAGCACTTTAAGAAGAAATGCTCATTTGAATCTGTTTGATATTTGTCATACAGATGATCTGGATTAAGTTCTATTTTACCTTTATAGAATTTCTTTAGTACTTTGTATTCTTTCATAATGTTTTTTAATGCTTTACCAGTTAATTCAAATTCATAGGTTCCGCTCATATCCATTTTATTTATTTCATTTCCAACATAGTCAAATGCATTAGTAATATTTTTAACTTTGATTGAGTTTAAATTATCATATAACTCTTTCATTTCTTTTGTCATGTAATCATCTTATATAATTAATTTGTATTAAATCAATTATACCCACCTTTCCTTTTATATCCATTTATTTAAATTAGCCTATTCAATTATTATTAATTCTCTTGGAAATTCATTTAGAACAATACAAGAATCTTCAGTTAATATAATATCATCTTCGATTCTTACTCCACCTAAACCTTTAACATAAATACCTGGTTCAATAGTTACACAAGCTCCTAGTTCTAAAGGTTTATCATTAGCTTGTGAAACTCGAGGATTTTCATGAACGTCAAGTCCAAGTCCATGTCCAGTACCATGTTTAAAGAAATCACCATATCCATGCTCAGTAATATAGTTACGAGCAACACTATCTAATTCCTTACCAGTCATTCCTGCTTTTGCACTCATAACTGTTTTTCTTTGAGCGTCATAAACAATATTATATATTTCTCTCATCATTGCTGAAGGTTTACCCATAGCAACAGTTCTTGTTAAATCAGAAGAATATCCTTTATAAAAACATCCAATATCAAAAGTAACCATTTCACCAGATTCAATTACTTTGTCAGTCGCCATACCGTGTGGCATTGCTCCACGTTCACCACTAGCAACAACAAATCTTTCCCATGTAGAATCAGCACCTAATTCAATCATTCTATTTTTTAAACTAATTTCTACTTCTCTTTCTGTCATTCCCACTTTAATAATTCCTAAAATATCTTTTAAAGCTTGATCTGTTATTTGACAAGCTTTTCTTAACAACTCAATTTCAAAAGGTTGTTTACTAATACGAAACTTCTCAATAAAATTATCTAAAGGAACTAATTCACAAAGTAATGATTGATACATTTCATATTCTGAATATCGCATCTTTTTATCGAATCCTAATTTCTCAATCTTCTCTTTTTCGATAATACCTTTAATAGCTATTACAATAGACCCACTTATTTCAACAAAAGTAAAATCAGGCGCTTCTAATGCTGCTTGATCACGATATCTAAAATCACTTAAAAAGTATTGATAATCCTTACCAATAACCGCAAACCCAAAAGAACCAGTATACCCTGTAACATACTTTAAATTTTTAGCTGCCGTTGGGTTTTCTAATCCTGTTAAAATAATCGCATCAAATGCACTATCCTTAATTCTCTTTTGAATCTCTTTTAAACCCATTTTCTTCACCCACAATATCTCTATTTAATATGTGAATTTTACAATACTTCTTACTAATTTTCAATAGAAAGCACAAATAATATTATGACAAAACAGACAATTTTGTATATTGCAGACACACTATTATATTAATATAATGATAGTAGAAATCGAGGTGGAAACATTGAAAACAAAATTAAGTAAGTTTTTAAACAATCAGAAAGACATTCTAAAACAACTGATCAATGATCTAAGTAAAGACTTTAAATATGTCAGTGTTTTAGGTGCCGATACAATCGGTACATCATACAGTGTATCAAGAAAAGGAAGTAGCGTAGGAGATTCAAACTGGGGAGAAAGAGGGTTTGTAATTCGTGTGTTTAATGGTATTAACTATAGTGAATATTCATTTAATACTTTAGACAACATAGAAGAAATTAAGCAAAAAGTTATGACAATAGCAAATAACGACCTTCAAGTATACCAAGCTAACGGTACAAAACTAATTGCTTTTCCATTAATTGAAGATGAAGTAATTACTGATGAATTTCATAGTGAATATGAAATCAATCCTTTTACAATTAGCGCAGAAGATAAATTAGCTAAAATGACAGAACTTATGAAAAAAGGATTATCAATAAGTGAAAGTTTCATTGATTTTAGAGTTATTTTTGAAGAAGTAAAAATATCTAAAATCTTTATTTCAACTAAAAAAGATTTAGCTCAAAGTATTTTATACACTAACTTATCATTAGTCGCAATTGGTAGTGACAATGGTAAAATTAAATACGATTTTGAAGGGTTAAGTGGCTTAAAAGGATATGAAATATTCGAAGAAGCAACCAAAGCAATCGACCGTGTAACTAAAAGTGTTACAGAATTATTTGGTGCTAAACGTGTTATTCCTGGAGAATACGAAATCATTTGTGCTCCTGCTGTTAGTGGTTTAATAGCTCATGAAGCTTTTGGACATGGTGTTGAAATGGATATGTTCGTTAAAAACAGAGCCAAAGGGGCTGAATTTATTGGCAAA
>JAOZSP010000150.1 GCA_029939615.1 Candidatus Izemoplasma sp.
AATCAATTCTAAAACCGTCAATCCCTAAATCAATAAGCCATTTTGTCATTTTCTTTAAATCATTAATCATATTTCGGTTGCGCCAATTCAAATCTGGCATTTTTTCACTAAAAATATGTAAGTAATATTCATTTGTTGCTTTATTATATTTCCATACTCCCCCACCAAACCATGATAGCCAGTTTGTAGGTTTTTTACGGTGACCTTGCTCATCATATTTTGGTGGTTGCCAAATATAATAATCATGATATTTTGCATGGAGTGGATGTTTTGGATTTCTTGCAGCTTTAAACCATTCATGTTCATCGCTTGTATGATTTAATACTAAATCAAAAATAATTTTCAAATCCATACTATGAGCTTTTGAGATTAATTCCTTAACATCATTTAAACTCCCATAATCTTCACTAACTGAATAATAATCAGATACATCATATCCATTGTCATCCATCGGCGACTTATAATGTGGACTCACCCAAATAGCGTCAACCCCTAAGTCTTTAAAGTAATCAAGTTTACTAATCAACCCTTTAAAATCTCCAATCCCGTCGTTATTACCATCTTTAAAACTTCTTAAATAACACTGATAAATTATACCGTCTTGCCACCATTTTCGTTCCATAATAAGCTCCTTCAATAAGATATCTAGATTTCACAAGTTGTCTATTAAAATTATACACTATATATTACTAAAAATCATAAGAATTATAAAAAATGAAACTGTTTCCACAAACCAATCGATGACTTTTCTTTTTATTCTTATTTTCAATGGTGTAAATAAATATCAGAATCCTCTAAATAAAAAGTGAAAATCATTTGATTTTCACTTTTTATTTAGAGAAGTAACTACCTAAAATACTAACAAATTTCGATTTAATTTTTATAATTTCCATTGCCTCAATAATTAATTTATCCTCAATATTACCTTCTAAATCAATGTAAAAAATAATATCATCATCTTTTTTTCTGACAGGGTTAGATAATATTTTATCAACACTAACTCCCCTTAAAACAAACTCGTGTAATATATCATACAAAGATCCTACTTTGTTTTCTTTAGGACTGCAAGCAATTAATGTTCTATTATGAAATCCATTAACCTCTAACGATTTCGTTATTAGAACATACTTATGGGTGTTTTCTAAAGTATCTCTTATATTATTAACAACAACATTGTAAGCACCTAATTCTTGATGATTTGATAATACAGCACCTCTAGTAACTTCACTCTCTTCGTTTAGTTTCTCAAGTGCTATTTTATCTGTTTTCACCTCGAAACGTTGATACTTACCAAGTTCTTTCTTTAATGTATTATACGACTCATTAATGCTATGTCCTGTTGCAAATATTTGATCAATATCATCAATAGAATTCTCTTTTGAAACAATTGATAAAACAATCTCTAGAATAATTTCACGACTAATGTGATAATGATTTTTTCTAATACGTCCAAGAATATCAAAACTTGTACCTTCTTTCATATTTTCAAAAGGTACAACAATTCCTTTAACTTCATCATGCGATAAAGCATAAAATAATCTACCGATGTTATTATAAGGAATTAGTTCATCAGCAACATAAAAAGTTGAAGCAGCAAAAAATGTATACGACCGTTCTGGTCCAAGATATCCAATCATTTTACACCTCTATTGTCTTATTTGTTAATGATTCTTTAAACGTATAAGTAACCTTTTCTTCTTCAATAATTATTATCAGATAGGTTGGTGGTAATTCATTTCGTGAACGAGCACAGCTTCCAGGATTCACAAAAGTTACAGATCCAATTTTCACAAGTGATGCTATGTGAGTATGTCCATACATAGATATATCAAAATTTTCAGAGATACAATACTTAGCTAGGTTTTTTAATCCTCTATGTACTCCGTATTTATGTCCATGTGTTAAAAAGATTTTTTTACCTGCAATTATAATATCTTTTTCATACGCTAATCCAGCATCCATGGGATAGTTCCCTTTAATTGGGATAATATCATTATCTACTAAGTAGTCTAATCTTAACTCTGA
Source organism: Candidatus Izemoplasma sp. (assembly GCA_029939615.1). GTDB lineage: Bacteria > Bacillota_I > Bacilli_A > Izemoplasmatales > Izemoplasmataceae > Xianfuyuplasma. Next base: position 2,026 of record JAOZSP010000150.1, read on the forward strand.
ATCTCCTAAAGAAATAAAATAATCAGCATCAATATTAAAATCAAGAATCCTTTGAACTATTGCTTTGTATCCGTGAGCATCACTAAAAACTACTAGTTTCATGTTACCACCTTCTTCTTTATAACTATATCAAATAATTCTAGTATTACCTAATAAAACAAAAAGCGAAGAAGAATCTTCACTTTATTGTTTTTAGTAATTTTGTTTTTTTCTTTCGAAATAAGATTGTGGATGTTTACATACAGGGCACATACCTGGAGCACGTTTCCCAACATGTACATGACCACATTTACGACAGAACCAAATTGTTTCTTCTTCTGTTTGGAAGACGATATCTTCTTCAAGATTACCAAGTAATTTACGATATCTTTCTTCATGGTCTTTTTCTATTTTCGCAATCATTTTAAATGAAGCTGCGACTTTTGGAAATCCTTCTTCAGTTGCAATTCGTGCGAATTCAGGATATAAATCTACCCATTCTTCTTGTTCACCTTCAGCAGCGGCTAATAAGTTATCAGGAGTAGTACCTTCAATACCTGCAGGATATGCAGCTGTAATTTCAACAACCCCGCCTTCTAAATGTCTAAAGAAAATTTTTGCATGTTCAAACTCATTATCTGCAGTTTCTAAAAACAAAGCAGCAATTTGTTCATATCCTTCTTTTTTTGCAATTTTAGCAAACATTGTGTAACGGTTACGTGCTTGTGATTCACCAGCAAAAGCTTTAAGTAGGTTTTTTTCAGTTTTTGATCCTTTTAATGACATTAAATTCCTCCATTCTATTACAAAATTATTATACCAAACATATTTATTCTTTTAAATAGTTAATTAATTTTTGCACACATTTTCCGCGATGACTAATTAAATTCTTATCCTCTAAAGAATACTCCGCTAAATGCTTATTAAAATTTTCAACAATAAATATTGGATCATATCCAAAGCCATTGTTACCTTTATATTCTTTTGCTATTTCGCCAACTAAATAGTCCTCAAAATATATCGGGTCTTTATCCAATCGATACAAGCATATTGTTGTTACAAATCTAGCTTTACGATTTGTCTTATTCTCCATATTTTTAAGTAGCAATTTGTTATTATCTTCATAACTAACATTCTCACCTGCGTACCTTGCACTATAAACACCTGGTTCATTATTTAAAGCAAAAACTTCGAGTCCACTATCATCTGCAATAACGTCTTTATTTAGATACTTACTCAATGTTATAGCTTTCTTATATGCGTTTTCTTTAAATGTTTCCCCATCTTCAATTATTTCAGGTAATTCTAAAAAATCATATAATGTAAGAACTTTGTATCCAATTGGTTCTAACATTTTTTTCATTTCAATTACTTTATGTTCATTTTTAGTTGCTATTACTATTTCTTTCATTTTTATCACCATCTAAAGTATATCATCAAATCAAAAAAAATAGGCAGATTTCCTGCTTATTTTCGAAGCCATGCATTGAACTTATCTAAATCAACATTACTACCAATTAATAACAATTGATCTTTTTCTTCAATTACTGTATCAGCAGAAGGAATAAGAATATCACCATTTCTTCTAACTGCAACAACATTAATCTTAAATTTATTACGAACATCTAAATTAATAATTGTTGAATCAATAATTTTTTTAGTTGCGTAAACAACTATAAAACTATGACTTTCATTTAAATCAATATAATCTAATACATTATCACTAACAATTTTACTTGCTAATCTTTTTCCTGATTGTTGCTCTGGTTGAATAATTTCATCTGCCCCAAGTTTACTAACTACTTTAGCGTGATTATCATTTTGAACTTTTACTGTAACTTTTTCAACACCTAAGTCTTTTAAAATCAGTGTTGTTAAAATACTGTTTTGTAAGGCTTTTCCAATTGCCACAACAACATGATCAATACTACTAATACCAACTTCCTTTAAAGCTTGTACATCTGTTGTATCTAACGTTACTGCATGAGTTGCAATTTTACTCATTTTCGCAATTTTCACTGGATCTTTATCAATAACTAATACATCTACTTCTTTTTTGATTAGTTCTTCAACAACGCTTTGTCCAAAGCGTCCCATCCCAATTACTGCAAATGATTTTCTAGACATTTAAATCACCCTTATTGTCATATTTTAGTCATTATTAATATTTTTCTCTTCGA
>JAOZSP010000151.1 GCA_029939615.1 Candidatus Izemoplasma sp.
ACTTTTTCCCAACAAACTCATTTCAAGAATGATTGTGTTAAATGCTTTTACAAGTCACATTGAAAATACATTCTATAATTTCAATAAAGTAGAGTTTAAGCCGTATATAGAAGCCATACTAGGGTTAAATGTGCATTCGGTTACAGGAAGAAGAATGTATCAAATGATTAAATTATCTTATAATGAAAATAAACAATTAGTAGCAACTCCTCTCTTTGCCAAATCTGGAATGATTAATTCCTTAAAAGAAGCTGACGGTTACATTATCTTAAGCGAATTTGTTGAAGGGTTAATTGAAGGAGAAAAAGTAAAGGTATATAGACTAGGTGATTAGATGAAAAGAAATATTTATTTACAAACTGTAGATTTTAAAGAAGTTGAAATTATTTTAGAAAAACTTATTAGTAACGCTAACTATCAAAAACAAAAAGAGTTAGTAGTTGTTACTGATTCTTTAAGTAGAATTACATTTGAAGCGGTTTATGCAAAAGTATCTTCACCATTTTACAATGCTTCAGCAATGGATGGTATTGCCTTAAAAGCAAAATCAACATATGAAGCTACTGAAACTACTCCTGTGATAATAAAGGAAAATGAATTCATTTATATTAACACAGGAAATGAAATACCAGAAGAATTTGATGCAGTAGTTATGATTGAAGAAGTATTTACTAATGATGATGGAACAATTACTTTATACAAGAGTGCAAGACCTTATCAAGATATTAGACCAATTGGTGAAGATATTGTTGAAGGTGATTTAGTACTTCCAAGAAATCATAAAATTAGACCAGTTGATATTTCTGCTTTGCTTAGTGCTGGAATTGCATATATAAATGTAATTAAGAAACCACTAGTCGCAATTATTCCTACAGGAGACGAAATAGTAAGTAATGTCAAAGATATTAAAAAAGGAACAATTATAGATTCTAATTCGCATTTTATGAAAAACGAATTAATTTTACTAGGAACTAATCCAACAATATTCCCTATTCAAAAAGATGAATATAAAATATTAGAATCAACAATTGTAAAAGCATCCAAAGAATATGACCTTGTATTAATTGGTGCTGGGAGCAGCGCTGGGAGCAAAGATTTTGCCAAAGATATTGTTGAAAAAAACGGAAACGTCTTTGTTCATGGCATTGGGATAAAACCTGGGAAACCAACAATTATAGGTGAGATAAATAACACTCCTATTATAGGTATTCCTGGATATCCTGTTTCAACATATATTTCTTTTGATAATGTAGTTAAGAAAGTAGTGAGATCTTATTTAAGTCAAAATTCACCAACAAAAAATACTATTAAAGCAAAACTAACTAAAAAAGTGTATTCCTCACTAAAGAACTATGAATTTATTAGAGTTAAATTAGGACTTATTGGAAACGAATACGTAGCAACACCACTAGATAGAGGTGCAGGGGTTACTATGAGTTTAGTAAAGGCTGATGGTTTATTAGAAATTAAAAAAAATAGCGAAGGCTTCTATTCAAATAAGGAAGTAGAAATAACTCTATTAAAAGATGTGAATGATATTAAAAAATCATTAGTAGTAGTTGGATCACACGATATCTTACTTGATAAAGTTAACGATTTAATGAATGTTAATGACTATCATTTATCAAGTTCTCATATTGGTAGTTTTGGTGGCGTACTTGCAATCAAATCAAAAGGATGTCATATTAGCCCTGTTCATATCCTAAATGATGATGGTGTCTATAATGAATTCATATTAGAAAACTATTTAGATAATGATTATGTTTTGGTACGTGGTGTAATAAGAACTCAAGGTTTATATGTAAAAAAGGGAAATCCTAAAAACATAACATCATTAAAAGATCTAAAAAAGGAAAACATTACATTTGTTAACCGTCAAAGAGGTAGTGGGACAAGAATGTTACTTGATTACTTATTAAAAGAAGAAAAAATTAATCCAGAAGATATTAAGGGATATGAATTTGAACTAAGTACACATACACTTGTTGCCTCAAGTGTTAAAGATGATCGATTTGACGCTGGAATTGGAATTATGAGTGTTGCAAAAATTAATAATCTAGATTTCATACCATTAGGGGATGAAAAATATGATTTCATCGTATTAAAAGAAGTATTAGAAACTCCTTTATATCAAGAGTTTCTTCAAACAATTAAAAGCAATGAATTTAAGGAAGCACTTAACAAAATTGGCGGATATGAAATACATAATATCGGTGATATAATTAAAGGCAACGAGGTGAACTAGATGAAAGATTCGTATAATCGGGAAATCAACTACTTACGGATATCAGTAACTGATAGATGTAATTTAAGATGTTTTTATTGCATGCCTGAAGGGGTAGAGAAGATTACACATGATGAGATATTACGAGATGAAGAAATAGTTCAAATCGTAAAAGAAGCTGTGAAAATCGGGATTACTAAAATCAGGATAACAGGAGGAGATCCTCTAGTTAGAAAAGGAATATATAAACTTATTGCAAAACTCAAAGAGATTAAAGGATTAAAGGAAATTACCTTATCTACAAACGCTATTCTTTTAATTGGCAATGTAAAAAGATTAAAAGACGCTGGAGTCTCAAGAATTAACTTTAGTTTAGATACATTGGATAAAGACAAGTTTAAAGCCATTACAAAATCAGACTTAACACTTGATTATCATAAATTAATAAAAGAACTAATTAAGTACGACCTATTACCTATAAAAATCAACGCGGTTCTTTTAAAAGGGATTAATGATGAGGAAATAATTGATTTTATCGAACTAGCAGATCAATATGATTTAAGCGTTAGATTTATCGAGCTAATGCCAATAGGACATCTAAAGTTTGATTATGATAAATATTTCTTAAGCAAAGATGATATATTAGTTAAATATCCTAAGTTACAGTTCTTAAGAAAAGATATCGTAGCGGAATACTACAATATCCCAGGTAAGAAAGGAAAAATCGGATTTATTAATCCGATAAGTCACAATTTTTGTGCTTCATGTAATCGTTTAAGATTAACATCAGATGGAAATCTTAAACCTTGTTTACATCATAATGAGGAAATTCACGTTAAAGGAAAATCAAGTGAAGAGATATTAATCGGACTAAGAAGTGCAATAAAAAATAAAGCGTTTAGTCATAATTTGAATGATAAATTTCAAATTATAGCTGATCGTCCAATGAATAAGATAGGAGGATAATTATGGGTCTATCACATATAAACAAAGAAGGTAGAGCGCATATGGTTGACGTTACAAAAAAACAAGATACATATAGAGTAGCAGAAGCTATAGGTTCAATCCAAATGAATAAGGAAACATTAAATAGAATCATTACAGGTGGAATGGAAAAAGGTGATGTGTTAGCTGTTAGTCAAGTTGCTGGCATAATGGCTGCTAAAAAAACATCTAATCTAATTCCTATGTGCCATCCATTATTATTAACTAGTATTGATATATCTTTTACTCACAACTTAGAAACAAATGAATTGTACGCAAAATCACGAGTAGCTTTAACAGGGAAAACAGGAGTAGAGATGGAAGCTTTAACCGCAGTAAGCATTACCCTTTTAACTGTTTATGATATGTGTAAAGCAATTGATAAAAAAATGGTAATAAAGGAAGTAAAACTATTATCAAAAAAAGGTGGCAAAAGTGGTGAATTTAGGAGGGACGAAAATGAATAGTTCTGTTATCTCAGTAAACACAAGTATAACTAAGGGGGTCGTGAAAGACCCAATGCTTGAAATAAAATGTGTTAAAGATGTTGGTGTCTTAGGAGACGCTCATAGTGGAAACTGGCATCGTCAAGTTAGTTTACTTGCGATTGAAAGTTACAAGAAAATGGAGACGAAAAATGGTCTTTTACCTATAGGATCATTTGCCGAAAATATTACAACTGAAGGAATAGAATTATATACATTACCTGTAGGTACAAAAATAGCTATTGGAGAAACTCTTCATGAAGTAACTCAAATCGGAAAGAAATGCCATACAGGATGTGCTATTTCACATCAAGTAGGGCATTGTGTAATGCCTAAAGAGGGGATATTTACCATAGTATTAGAAGAAGGAAAAGTCCGTTCAGGAGATAAAATAGAGGTGATATCAAATGGCTAAAACAATATTTAGTGCCGCAGTAATAACTTGTAGTGACAAAGGAGCAAGAGGTTTAAGGGT
>JAOZSP010000152.1 GCA_029939615.1 Candidatus Izemoplasma sp.
ATTCGATGATGAAGATATAGATGATGAAGAATAAAAAATAGCGGAAATTTTTCCGCTATTTTTATTTGTTGTTATGAGAAACAATATAATCCATTGTCTTTACACCAAGCGTTTTAGAAACAAAATCACATTTAGACATAAATAATAAAAACAGTCCTTCTCTTTTAATATCATTAAGACTTTCATAATTGCCTTGTCCTTTAGCAATTATCACATCTGAAGAATGAAATACATCTTGAAACTCCTTACTCGATTTATGCAATACTGTCCCAGGAATTTGTGCTCCTGATGAAATCACTTCTACTACTTCATCCATTTTCACCATTTTTGCGTCTTCTATTGTTATATCGTTTATAATGGGATTTCCTCGAACTGAGAAATATATTTTTATTTTAGGAAATAACTCTTTAATTGTTTCGATAAATAACTTATCTAAAACAATTTCTCCACAATTATCACCAATATATAGTAATTGTTTTCCTTTTTCTAAAGATGATTTTAACTGATTCACATTATCTATTTGAAAAAAGATATCATGAGAATTCCTAATTTGATTTAATAACATCTTCTTATCAAACTGGTGTCTTGCACCAAAATCAATAATATTTCCAATAACAGCAATTTTTAAAGCAGCTAGAAATTTATTATCTGCTTTATTAGTAATTTGCTTAGTTTCTTCATAAATTGAAAGTAAAAGATTATTATAACTTTCTTTTATTTCTTTATATGGATTATCATTATTAAATTCACTCGTAATTACTTGCCATGTTATTTCCATTATTTCAGGATTTGTCTGATCATAATCAACAGCACTTAATACTTTAAATAATCTTTTAGCTGCTTTTTCCTTTTGGATATCAGAAACTTGTAAAAGATTACTTATCTTAATTAACTGTTTCAAATTACATTCCATGCACATTAAACTTGTTTTCATAATTTACACACCTCTATGTTACTAACTATTATGATTATAACTAAATATTCTATTACCAACAATATATTTCATTATAATTCTTTCTTCCAAGTAAAAACCCATCTTAAGAGATGTATTTTTATAAATAAATATTACAATTTTTAAATTAATTACTAATGATACTAAATAAGCAACAACAAAAGGATAAACAACTCCAAACGCAGTCCATTTAACACTTCCCGTTTCACTTTTAATTGTCGCTACAGTAGAAATACAAGGTACATATAAACTAGCAAATACAACATAAGTTAAAGCTGTTAAAGACGTAAAAGCAATTCCAATCCCTGCTTCTCCACCATATAATACAACTAAACTAGATACAACTATTTCTTTAGCTAGAAATCCACTAATCAAACTACTTGTAGCTTGCCAAGTACCAAATCCTAAAGGACTAAAAATTGGTGCGATAAATCCAGCAATAACACTTAAAAAACTATCATCAGGATTAATGTCAATTCCACTTGGTCCAATATTACTTAATAACCACAAGATAACACTACCAATTAGTATAAATGTACCAGCTTTTTTAATAAAACGTTTCGCTTTTTCAAAAGCTTGATAAAAAATCGTTCTTAATTGCGGTATGCGATATGGAGGAACTTCTAAAATAAAGTTACTTCCACTTCCTTTGAAGTATGTTAAGCTAAATAATTTAGCACTTAACAGCATAACAATAATACCTAGTAAATAAATACCTAACATAACAAAAGCACGGTACTTATTAAAAAATAAATTAATAAAGATAACATATATTGGTAAACGAGCACTACACGATACAAAAGGTATTGTAAGAATAGTTAATACTCTTTCTTTTTTATCAGCAATTGTTCTTGTTGCCATAATTGCTGGTACAGTACACCCGAATCCACTAATAATAGGAATAATACTTTTACCGTTAAATCCAAAACGACCTAAGAAACGATCCATAACAATAGCTACACGAGCCATATATCCAGTACCTTCCATTACTGCAAGCAAGAAAAACAAAACAACAATTTGAGGTAAGAAAATAAGTATTCCACCAACTCCAGCTAACAATCCATCAACAATTAATCCATGAGCAAAGCCGCTTATCCCAATAAAATCAAGAGCTATAGATGAATAATTTAAAACAAATTCTGCCCAAACGTAATCTAATACAGACGTTAGAAAAGCCCCAACTCCAAGGAAATTACCAAAACTAATTTGATAAACACCGAGCATAATCATAAAAAATATTGGAATTCCCCACGCTGGGTGAGTTAAAACACGATCAATTTTTTGATTAAAGTATTTTGAATGTTCTTTATCTTCAACTTTAATCATACAATCATCAACTACTTTTGTTAAAAACTCTCGTCGTGTATTAAAAATAGCTCCTTTTAAAGATAGTGCAACCTTCTCATTAACAATTCTTTCTTCCACTTCTTTAACAACATTACGGATTTTTTCTTCTTTACTTAAATCTAAGAATTGAAAAATACCTTGGTTTCCTTCTAATATTTGAAGAGCAAGCCATTTTTTATTAACTTGTAGAATATCATATCTTAACAAATCATGAATTCTTTGTATTCCCCATTTAACAGCACTAGGGTATTCAAGTTCTATCCCTTTAAATGTTCTAATGTTTTTAAGTTCATCAGCAACAAGTAGCTGTTCATCTTTATTTCTGTCTTTTGCACTAATACTAACAGCATTAGCATTTAATATCTTACTTAATTTATCAGTATCAATAACATACCCATTATTTTTCAATGCATCTTTTAAATTTAATACTAATAGAGTAGGTACACCTAGTTCAAGTAATTGAATTGTTAGATGTAAATTCCTTTTTAAATGAGTTGAATCAATAATGTTAATAATTCCATTATATGCTTCATTTAAAATTGAATAAGTAACAACCCCTTCATCTTCACCTGAAGGACTAACATTATAAGTTCCTGGTAAATCAACAAGATTTGCTCCTTCAAAATTTTTTATGTGATGAACCCTTTTTTCAACAGTTACACCACTATAATTTCCAACATGTACATGTGATTGTGTCATGGAATTAAAAAATGTACTTTTCCCTGTATTAGGGTTACCTGCTAGTAGGAAAATCATTTTACAACCTCAATCAATAAGGCATCATTAAATCGAATACAAATTTCAATATCGTCAACTTCTAATAAATATAATCTTCCCATTGCTAAGACCTTTAGAAGTGTTATCTCTGCACTTTCATAAATACCGATATCCATTAAACGATTGGTATATTTTTTATTTAACTTACGTAGTGAAATTACTTTAGCTATTTCATCTCTTTTTAACTCTGTGATATTCATCGAACCACTCCTATTTTAGATTATAACCAAGGTTGAATTATAATAATTGTAAAAAAGCTTACAATGTAAAAAAAGACTAGTTTCTAGTCTTTCCTAATGTATTAATGAAGCATTTTCCATCTTTTTTACATGTGTCTTTCTCGTAGTGTTCACAAACACCTTCAACAACAAGTTGTAATTTATTTATTTTAAAACCACTAAAAATGGGGTTATTCTTTATATCATCAAAAATACTACTATTATTAATTTCAATAATATTGCTATTCACTTTACATGTAACGTGAATATGAGAATCGGCATTATGACTTTTTTCATCAATAGTCAAATCATAATGTTTTTTTCCATTAATAAAGATTTGCGTTACAATTTTGTTTTCTAAAAGAAAATCAATATTGTTATAAACTGTTCCTAAATTATTAAACCCACGGTTTTTTAATTCTGAATATATTTCCTGTATAGTAAGATGTCTATCTTCTAAAACATCAATTATAGCTCTTCTTTGTTTAGTAATGCGGATATTGTTTTTTCTTAAATCCGCAAATATTTTTTCTCTATTATCCATATTTATCACCTATCTTATATTAACATTTTTATAAATAAAAGAAAAATAAAATACTCAATAATTACAAAAATAATCATAATTATTAAATCCCTATTTTTCTATATATTAATAATCTGTTAATTTTTTTTATTTAAACTTGCTTTGTAATTTCTCTTCTACATATTTAGGTACAAATGTACTTAAATCCCCATTAAATTGCGCTATCTCTTTAACCGTTGTACTTGATAAAAAACTATATTTGTTGTCTGTCATAAAGAAAATACTATCTACTCCTTTTTCT
>JAOZSP010000021.1 GCA_029939615.1 Candidatus Izemoplasma sp.
TCGTTAGAAGTGAAAAACGTTGGTCTTTCATCTAGTAATCGATGTTGTAAAATAGGTCCTAACACCTCATCTCTAATCCAACTTGATTGAGATTCTCCGCCCATATCATCAAGCATTAGTATCTCAATAGTTTTTAGTTTTGATATCATTTCTTCTAAAGTATTGTTTCCTATACGTGATTTTAGTTCTCTAACTAAGTCAGGATAATAAGCGATTATTACTTTAACTCCTCGCTTAGACAATTCATTAGCTAAAGCAGCTAATGAATATGTTTTACCTTTTTGATATTGTCCGAAAATATATAATCCTTTTACACTTTCGCCGTTCATATATAGAGTGATAAAACTAGTTAATTTATTATGAATAAAAGGACGATTTTTTCCTTTACTAAAATCATAATCTTCTAAACTAGCTTCATAAATCATTTTCGGCATATACATTGCATCAATGTAACTCTCTTGAGTTGCTTTTTCTCTTCTAAAAGCTGAATAAGAACATTCTCTATAAAACGAATAAATCTTCCCTTCAAGAAACTTAATTACAGGTTCATACCCAGTTAAGTCTTGAGTACACTCTTTTAATTCATTACAGTTTTTACATTTATCGTTTTCAATCTTAAAATTCAAGAGTTTTGATAAATTCTCTTCAATAATACTTGTGTTAAGATCATTTTTAATAAAGAATTCTCGCCGGCTTTGATCTTCAACCAACAAATCAACTAATTTTTCTCTATCTATATCTTGTTGTCCAAATCTAATTTTATTCAAATTAATCACCTACCTATTTTTCATGTACTCGTCAAACCAATCAGATTCGACATCTTTTGGTATTAAATTTTTTCCTTTTGGTTTTTTCTTATAGTTATCTACTTTTATTTGTCTATTCTTAATCACTTCAATAGCATCGGGGATAGTTACAACTTTCTTTCTTTGCCATTCAATCGCAATTTTATCGAAGTAATTATAAGATGGGAATTCTTCTAGTAGCCCAATAACATAAACGAGCAAGAAGTTTATTACTTCGATTTTTAACTCGAAGTTTTCAATTAGCTTTTCTACTACTTTAAGTTCCGTTACTGATGGCTTTCCGTTAGATAAAATTGCTAATATTGTTGAAGGAGTATCTGTTTTACATTTATTAAGTAGTTCTTCATATGAAACAGCTTCTTTATTATTCTTTGTCTTAGTTTCTTCAAATAATGTTTCACGTTCAAATTCAAACCATTTACGTGCATTATAAGATATTTTTTCAATATCGATATTGCGGTTCTTATCTACACTATCCATAAATACTTTTTGCATTGTAAACTCATCTAGGTTATAGACATATGAAATATTCATTATCTTTTCCTTAACAGCTTTTGAAATTTTTCTTCTATCAACAAAGTTTTTAGAAAGACCATCGATAAAGATTTCAAAATTAAAAGAGTGATTTATATGAAATTTAGCTTTTGATTTTGATACAAAATCATAATTAGTTTCAATTGGTCTAGGTAACGATTCAAATACTTCATCAAAGTTAGTAGTAATATTTGTGAATCCCTCTTTTTCACTTTTAGAAATACGGAATAAATTAACTAAATCCTCAAAGTTCTCTTTACCAAGTCTTGAAAATAAATATGCTCCTAAGCTACCATCCTTAATAAACTCTTCAGCGCTTAATGGAGCTTTTAATTCATATAAATATATATCTTCATTTTTATAAGCTACTAATAGTCCTATTGCTTCTAACTTCTGTCTGGCACGTAAAAACTGTTTAGGAGAAATTCTCATTATATCATACACTTTTAAGTGTAGATATTCCGGACTTTTTAGTCTTGCTCTTTCTATTAATGACCATAATGTTAAATAAAGTGTGAACGCGTCACACCCTAATAGTGGTTGATAAAGTAAAGTAATAACATTACGTTCGTCCAAATCTATATTTTGATAAGTTATTAGTTTAAACTTATCTAGTCCGTTTAATTCCATATATAAATCCTCCTAAGGATGTAAGCCAATACCTTTAAAATCTAGTTCCTTGTTTAAATAAGCATAAAATTCTACTATCTTTTTGAAAGGTCGGTTTAACCCAACAAGACCGTATTGTTCTACTTTAAGATCTATACATGTTTCAATTGGTGACACTTGTACTATTGATACAATAATATGATAATTACTTCCTTGAATAAAAATTTCTTTATAAACATCATCAATTTTTTTTACTTTCACATTTATCTTGTTAGCATATTCTGTAATAACAGCTTTTGCTTTTCGGTAGTTTGTTTTGTAATATCTTGAACGCAATTCTTTAATAGAATGCAATTCTTGTGTTTCAGCTATATTACTTAAGAAACTCATTGCTGACATAATTACACCTCTAAATCTTCTAATATTTTTATAAAATCTCTTTTTGTATTAAGGATTGAATATGAATTATTAATAACGTAATCCGCTAAATCCACTTTTTCATTTAAAGGCATTTGAGCGTTGATTTTCATTTGAGCGTATTCTTTTGTAATAACGTCTCTAGATGTTAATCTTGATAACTGTTCTTCTGGTTTTGTATAAACAACAATTGTTTTATTAACAATTTTATGATAGTCTGTCTCAAATAGTAGTGGAACATCAATAACTAGCATTCTCGTTCCGAGTTCTTGATGTTTCTCAATTTCATTGTCGACTATAATTTTCACCATAGGGTGTACAATATCATTTAATTTTTTTCTTTTTTGAATATTCGCAAAGATAATTCTACCTAATTTTTTTCGATTTATTTCATTATTAGTTAACAAAATATCTTTAGAAAAAAATTTGATTATCTCATCATACGTCTCTGTTCCTTTTTTTAGTAAATTACGAGCTATCAAATCAGTGTCTATTAAGGGAATACCTTTATCTTTAAACATTTTAGCTACAGTTGATTTTCCTGTTGCTATACCCCCAGTTAACCCTAAAATAAAAGTCATGCTATTCCTCCTTAATCTTCCATGAGAAAATTATAACATATATTCTATAAAGTAAAAAGAAGGTGATATATTCTTTTTATGTTTTATTGCTGGCATTTTGGACAATAGTAGGTTCCTCGTCCATTGACCTTTATTTTTTTTATTAAAGTGTTACAAATTGGACAAGGCAAGTCTTTTTTTGTATGAACATTTAACTCGTTTTGAAAACGCCCAGTAACTCCTAAACTAGATGTATAACTTCTAATGGTTGTTCCACCTAATTTAATCGCTTTATTCAACACTTTAATACTATTATCAATAACTGCTTTTATTTCAATTTTTGTTATAGTATTTGCACTTTTTGTTGGATTTAATTTTGATAAGAATAGTACTTCGTCAACATAGATATTACCTAGACCAGTAATTATTGTTTGATCAAGTAGGACTGTTTTTATTGCTGTTCCTTTTTTTTGAATTCTTTTTTGTAAATAAGCAACTGTAAGTTCCTTATTAAATGGTTCAAATCCTAATTTTGTTATGGGACTATCAATATAAATGTCTTTTGTAGGAATCAAATCCATTGTCCCAAATTTCCTTGTATCATGATATCTAAGGGTATCTCCATCAGTAAAATAAAAGATAATATGTTCATGTTTTTCTTTCGGCATATCCGCATTTTTTATAAAATATTTACCTTCCATTCTAAGATGAGAAATTAATGATACTTCTCCAAAATTAAAAATCAAATATTTACCGTATCTATCAATTCTTTTTAGCACTCTGTTTTCTAGACTATATTTAAATTCTTCTACACTAACATTTCTAACTATTTTAGTATAGAAAACATCAATATCTCTTATTGTTTTATTTATTATTAGATTACTTAAAGCTTTTCTTACGGTTTCAACTTCTGGAAGTTCTGGCATTACTTCATTTTGTTATAATGAACCAACGATTCATCATACCTTATTGATACTTCTCTATCGTTTTTAGGATGACCTATTGCAATCATACTAAACGCTGTTTCATTTGTGATATTAAGCAATTTATTTATATATGTGTATCTTTCTTCTAACGGGTACACACCAATCCAAACAGCACCTAAATTTTGGTTAACAGCTTCTAGCAATATATTTTCAGTTGCAGCACTACAGTCTTGTGGTCTCATCAATGGTGACTTTTCAGTTTTCTTCATTACAACAACAATACATAAAGGTGCATACTTAATCATCCTAGCGCCTTTTGAAGCTAGTGATAATTGTTCTTTTATTTTTTCATCTTGAACAATAATAAATTCCCATGGTTGTTGATTATTAGCGCTTGGTGCTTGCATTGCGGCAACAAGCATTTTCTTAATATCTTTGTCCTTAACGGGTTCACTTGTAAATTCTCTAATGCTTTTTCTTTTCAATAATAGACTCATAATTATTCCTCCGGATTAACATGAACACTTACGTGACATATTTTTTCACTTTCCATTAGTTTTTCTTGAACTTCAGTAGCGATATCATGGCCTTCTTTTACTGTAATATTACCCAATATTTTTATTTCAACGATTGCTTGATAATAAGGACCATATGAAATCATATCTAACTTATCAACACCTATTACACCTTTAACTTTTCTAATATCATTCTTATATACTATACAAATCTCTTCTTTAACAGTTTTTCCTTGTAAACTGTTAACTGCATCTGAAATTATTACAATCCCAATACGGATAATAAATAATGCTATGATTATTGATGCTATTTTGTCTCCTTTTGTTAAAAATGTTACATTGAAATAATCACCAATTAGAACTGTAATTACTCCAACAAATACAACTGCACTACTTATTACATCACTAAATGATTCTTTCCCTGAAGCTGATATTATTTCACTATCAGTCTCATGTCCTTTGTTTATTAGATATTTAGCTAATATTAGTTTAATTAGCACAACAAGCAAGATAACTACTATACTTAAAATATTTGGAATAGTTGTTAGATTGTTGAAGTTTTCTATAACTTCTTTACCTAAATTATAAGCTACTATAACAATTGAAATTCCCAGCAACAAACTTAAAACATACTCGAATTTCCCATGACCAAAAGGATGGTCATCATCAGCTGGTTTTAAACTGTGTCTCATTCCTAAGATAACAAAAATATCACTTAGTAAATCACTAATACTATGAATACCATCAGCTATTAGTGCGACACTACCAAATATGATTCCACTTACTATTTTCAGCACTACTAAAAAGATATTAACTAAAAAACTCTTAATCATTATTTTTTGATGTTGCATAAGGGTTCCTCCTTATTTTGTTTCGTATAGATTGTTACCTAAAGCTGAATCAACTTTTAATGGAACAAGCAACTTAACACAATTTTCCATTGTCTCATTTACTAATTTTTCCATTAAAGCAATTTCATTTGAATCAACATCGAATACTAATTCATCATGAATTTGCAGCAATAATTGAGATTTGCATTTATATTTTTTCATCTCTTTATCAATTTCAATCATCGCAATTTTCATTATATCTGCTGCACTACCTTGAATAGGTGCATTCATTGCGTTTCTCTTACCAGCTTCTTTTTGCATATAAACACTAGAATTTAACTCGGGTAAATATCTTCTGCGGTTATACAGTGTTTCTGCGTACCCTAACACAGTGGCATCCTTAACGACTTTATCCATGAAGGACTTAATTCCTGGGAACTGTGTATAGTACGTTTTAATAAACCTTTCTGCTTCTTTAGGACCAATATTAATCTCTTCACTAAGTCCCCAAGCACTTTGGCCATAAATAATTCCAAAGTTAACAGCTTTTGCCTGTCTTCTTTCTAAAGAAGAAATTTCTGTTTTCTCAAATATTTGTTGAGCAGTTCTCTTATGAATATCTTCATTATTATTAAAAGCTTCAATCATTACTTCTTCTTTAGCCATGTGGGCAAGAACACGAAGTTCAATCTGCGAATAATCACATGCTAATAATTTATTGCCTAGTTTCGGAATAAATACTTTTCTAATTTCTCTACCCAACTCATATCTTATTGGTATATTTTGAAGATTTGGTTCAATACTACTTAATCGTCCTGTTGAAGTAAAAGCTTGACGGTATATTGTATGTATTTTCCCATCTTTTAATACCGAGTTATCTAATCCAACTATATAAGTAGAATATAATTTAGTTAATGTTCGATATTTCATTACTTGTTCTATTATTGGATGATGATTTTTAAGTTTATTTAAAACATCTACATTTGTTGAATATCCCGTTTTTGTTTTTTTAGCATACGGTAACTGAAGTTTATCAAAAAGAATTTCACCTAGTTGTTTTGGAGAAGATATATTAAACTCGTACCCAGCAAAATCATAAATTTTCTCTGTAATATCCTCTATTTTTTCTTTAACTTCTTTGTTTAAATCTCTAAGTTTATTACGGTCTACTAATATACCATCAAATTCCATCTTTGCTAGAATACTAGCTAAAGGAAGCTCAATATCTTTAAATAGTTTAAATTGATTATTGTCTTTTAGTTCTTTAATTAAAGACTCTTTTAATTCTTTAATCGCAACAGCTTTTTTTACAGCGTATATTTGATATTTTTCGGATTCAGGAATATGATATTTTGATCCTTTAGAATAGACTTCTTCTAAATAAGAAACATCATCATACTCAAAATTACTAACAATAACTCTAAAATCATCTTTTGTATTATTAGGATTCAAGATATATGCGGCTAATAATAAATCAAATTCTACACCTTTAATGTCATATAAATCATTCATTAAACAAACGCGCATCATTTTTAAATTAAACACATTTTTCTTTATCTTATCATCACTTAAAAACATTTGAAAACTTATTGATTGATGTAATAAATCATAAGGCACAAAGAAATTTCCTTTATCATTTACAACTCCAAAACCTAAAGATTTTGCTAAATGGTAGTTGGAATTATACGTTTCAAATGTAATATAACTGTCATCAAGTAAAATATCCTCTAAATCATAAATATTATCAATCACTTGATACTTAAATTCTCTAATTTTTCGTGGTTTTTTCTTATTAAATCTCTTAATTAGGGAATGAAGTTCTAACTCTTTATAAAAAGCTAGCATCTCTTCTTCATTTACACCTTTATATTCAACTTCATCTAATGTAAATTCAAATTCAACATCTGTTTTTATTGTTGCGATTTCCTTACATAAAATTGCGTCTTCGAAGTGTTCTCTTATTCTTTCACCAAGTTTACCTTTTATTCCATCTTTATTTTCTAAAACGCCTTCTAATGTTTTATATTCTTTTAATAACTTAACAGCTGTTTTTTCTCCTACACCAGGTATTCCTGGTAAATTGTCTGAGTTATCACCCATCAGTCCTTTTAAATCTGTAATTTGGTTGGGTTTTACACCCATAGTTTCAACAAGATATTCAGGAGTATATGATGTATACTTTTGCATTCCTTTTTTACTTGCTCTCATGCTTACTTTATCATTAATCAATTGCAACATATCTTTATCGTTACTTATAATCTCAATTTCGTCAAATTGATCATAATATGTTTCTGAATAAGTACCAATAATATCATCTGCTTCAATTAAAAATATCTCTCGTTGCTTTATTCCTAAAACATCTAAACTTTTCTTAATTAAATCAATTTGGCTTTTAAACTCCTCAGGCATTGGCTTTCTTCCGCCTTTATAATCACTAAATTTATCATGTCTAAATGTTTTTCCACTCTTATCAAAAGCTACTAATATGTGTGTGAAATCTTCTTTTAAAACTGAATTTATCATATTAACAAAACCAAAAACAGCGTTAGTATATTGCCCTTTTGAGTTTTGCATTAAATTTCCACTATATGCAGTTCCATAATAAGCTCTAAACATAATGTTTGATCCATCGATCAATATAAGTTTTTTCATATTTTTCACCTCTATTTGCTTATTTCTATTTTACCATAACTAAGTGCTAAAAGATAAAAAAAATACTCAGTAATCTGAGTATTTATTTACCTATTGCTTCTAAATAATTAACGATATCTGAAACTTTCTTAATTTTCGCTGCTTCGTTATCAGCAATTTCAACTTCAAAAATTGATTCTACTTCCATAATCAATTCAATAGCGTCTAAAGAATCCGCTCCTAAATCTTCAGAAATATTTGATTCTAATTTGATAGTATCTTCTTCAACACCTAACTCTTCAGCAATAATTCCTCTTACTTTTTCAAAAACCATTGTTTCACTCCTCCAGGATATAATTACCACTATTATAGGCTTAATAAAGATTTTTGTCAATCGCTTACACTGTAATAGTTAAGAATTACATTAAAAAGAGACCGAAGTCTCTATTTATTGTCATTTTTGATTCTTTTTATAGATAACTACTAACCCTTTTAAAAGTAATAAATCATCATAAATGATATCATGATTTAAAAGGTCTCGCATAAATCTTGAAGCTCCTCCAGTTACAATTACTTTGGGATTAGAATTGTATTGATTTTTTATTTCTTCTATCATTCCCTTAATCATTAAACTATTTCCATATAACAATCCTGAATTTAAACAATCAATTGTATTTGTCGCTAATATTTTTGTTGGTGTTTTAAACTCAAACTGGCTTAATTGTGATGCTTCTCCAATTAAAGCATTTTTTTGCGTTATTAGTCCAGTAGTAATAGCGACTCCCTTTATTATCTTATTTTCAATATAAGTAAAAGTGGTCGCTGTTCCCATATCAACAATAATTGCGTCATCTCCATAATGCTCAATAACTGCCGCAGCACTAGAAACTAAATCAGAGCCAACTTCTTTAGGATTATCGACAATAATTCTAACACCTGTTTTTACTCCCGGTCCAATAAAAGTTGGGGAAATATTCAAGTATTTAATTGCTAAGTTCTTAATAATTATATTAAGTTCTGGAACCACACTAGAAATAATAATATCTTTAGCATCAATAACAATATCTTTAAATAAAACATAGTATTCATCAATTGATTTTGTTTTATCGGTATTATAGCGATATGTTGGACCCATATGTCCATCATATCTCGTTACAACAATGTTGGAATTTCCAATATCAATTAAAACAATCATAATATCACATCCATTCTATTCTATGTTAAGTGCTACTTTTAATCTGTTAACAACAGGAGCGCCTATAAGAGCACAAGCAATTACTTCTAAGATTGAGTTAACTAACACAATCGTCATTAAGAATCCAAAGAAACTGCTTCCTCCTAAGAAGTAATTAGCTACATAATCGATGACACTCAATGTTCCTTCTCTTGTTAATTCTTCGGCAATACCATAAACATCAAAGTACCAATAGTTAATACCACAAATATATAGAAGTGTGATAACAAGTATCGAATGGATGATTGTCATTGACGAAAAGAATAGAACATCTGCTGTAAATTGGTTCCCAATTCTTTTTTTGAAGAATTGAAGTACATCATATGCAAAGAATCCTACTAAGAATCTTGGCAATACACTAACTAGCGGATTAGTGAAAATTGGATCTAGTAATCCTGTTGGACGAGTTAATGCAACGAATAGTGATGTCAATCCGAATACTAGTCCTAAAAATCCTCCTACACGACGACTTCCAAAGTATGCACCAATAAATACTGGGATATGGATAATCGTTAAACCTACCATTGGTGTAATAGGTATATACCCTATATTAGGAACGAGTCCCAACACGAGAACAACTGCAGTTAAAACGGCAGTTAGGGTTATTTCTCTAGTTCTTGAATCGGTCATTTTTTTCTCCTTTTTAGGCCCTTAAAGGGTCCCATAATTTGAATTTATGTTTAATTTCTATTAAACGTTAGCTTTAATTTGTTCAACTGTTTTATGGTTAAACATTTTGATAATCTTATAAGCGATTTTTTTAACTTCTTTATAATCATCAATACTAATCATCGATGTAGTTGAATGAATATATCTCGCTGGCATTCCAATTGTCGCTACTAAAGTTCCACCGTTAGCTAATTGAATTCGTGCAGCATCAGTTCCACCCATTGATTTATAATATTGAAATTTGATTCCATCTTCTTCTGCTGCATTTATAATAAACTCTTTCATACCTTGATGCATTATAGCACGAGGATCATAAAATCTTAACAAGAATCCTTTACCGATTTTACCACTTACATCGTCACCCTCAAAAGAATCAGCACAAGGGCTACAATCAACTGCGATAAACACATCAGGCTTTATAAGTCCAGCCGCTGTTTTAGCTCCCCTTAATCCAACTTCTTCTTGAACAGTTGCTCCTACATATAATTCACATTCAAGATCTTCTTTTTTAATATCACGAGCTATTTCCAAACTTATACCACAACCAAATCGATCATCCCATGCTTTACTAAAAAATTTTTTACCATCTTTAGATACAGTAAAGTTATTATGGGGAACAACTTGTTGCCCAATTTTAACTCCTAGTTTTTCAGCATGTTCTTTATCATCTGCACCAATATCTATTCTCAACTTATTAAACTCAATTTTTTTAGGTGCTTCCTTACTTCCTCTAGATAAATGAGGAGGTTTTGAAGCAGTAACTCCTGGTATAGTTTCTAACTCATCATTAATAATGATGTCAAAATGTTGACTTAGAAAGACATCACCATGAACTCCTCCTAAATTAGTAATTTTTATAAGCCCTGTTTTTTCAATTCCTGTTACAATTGCTCCAACTTCATCCATATGACCTGCAATCATAACTTTGGGTCCGTTATACCCCTTATTTATGACACCAAAAACACTCCCTAAACGACCTTCCACAATCTCTTCAACGTAAGGTGCTAAATGTTCTCTCATATAATCTTTTATTGGCTTCTCAAAACTAGATACCCCAGGTAAATCTACTAATTCACGATATAATTTATCCATTTTGTTCCTCCTTGAATTTCGCAATTAATTGATTAATTTTAAATCCTTGTTTACTAAATTTCTCTTCGAACTCCGTCATTATATTATAATTGTTATCACTACTATGTAAATCATAATTTATACTAATTATTTCCATAGGATAATCTATAATACTCTCAACAGAGTATTTGAACAAACTAATGTTATCAGTTTTAAAATGAATTTCACCATTTATACGCAATAACTCCTGATACATCTTTAAAAACTTATAATGTGTCAATCTCCTTTTAGCGTGACGATCTTTTGGCCATGGATCACTAAAATTTAAGTAAACCCTATCAAAAGAATTACTACAAAACAATTTACTTAAATCCATAGCATCTGCTCGTAACAAAAATAAATTTTCAAGAGGTTCTTCTATTACTTTTTGTAATGCTTTTACAATTGCACTATCAAATTTTTCAATCCCGATAAAATTTATTTTCGGGTTTTGTTTAGCTAAAGTATAAATAAACTTACCTTTACCAATTCCTATTTCAACATGAATGGGTTGCTTAATAGAAAAAATATTATCAATATCAATTTTCTCGTTAAGCTTATTGTCAAAAATCAATCGTGGATTCCCTTCAATTAATTCTCTAGCATTTTTAACATATCTTAATCTCATTATTTCACCACTAATTTTTTAATTATTTTCAAGAATTTTTCTATAAGTATCGGATCAAATTGTGTTCCAGAACACAATTTTAATTCTTTAATCGCTTGTTTTTTAGACAATGCTTTTCTATAAATACGATCGTTTATCATCGCATCATATGCATCACATATTGACAACACTCGTGAATATAAAGGGATTTTTTCACCTTTTAAGCCGTGAGGATACCCAGTACCATCATATTTTTCGTGATGATATAAAACAGCAACAGCTATATCCTCATTCTCAATGATATTTGATACTATTTTATATCCGGATTCACTGTGATATTGAATTTCTTCTATTTCTTTTTGATTTAGTTGTCCAGGCTTACTCAATATATTATCACTAATAGAAATTTTACCGATATCATGAACATCAGCGACTAATTTTATCTCCTCAATCTCATAATCCCGTTTTTTCCCAGTTGCTTTTAATAACTCTGCGGCGAAATAGCCAACTCGAGAACAATGTTCTTCTGTTTCTTCAGTCTTTTCATGCATTGTCTGCATTATCGTCTCTAAAGCTGTGCTCTTACGTGATTTTCGCTCTGTAAGCTTACGACGGTACATTAAGTTCTCAGCTTGTCTAAATGCTTCTTCAAATGTTTTGTTTTCATCTATAAAACTATACCCTAAACTTGCGCCAAAACCAACTCCGTAAACTTTCATTTTATGGATTTCTTTTTTAATTTCCTTTTCAATTTTTAATGGTGAATCTTCGTTTGCATTATGAATCAAAACGACAAATTCATCGCCACCAATTCGATATGCATTTTCCCTTCCACCAACTGATGTTAAAATATTTGCTAATTTAATTAATAATCTATCCCCTTCTAAATGACCAAACGCGTCATTTATAAGTTTTAATCCGTCAACATCACATATTAAAACACACATATCTGTTCTATAGTTTAATGTTTTAGAATACTCTTCAAAATTCTTTCTATTAAATAGCCCCGTTAATATATCGTGATTGGCAAAATATGCGATTTCTTCTTTTTGCTCTACAAGTTCAGTAATGTCTTTTAAAATACCAAATACACCAATAATTTTTTCAAATTCATTAAACTCACCAAAAACAGATGACTGAATATACCTAATATCATCCTCCTTGAAAATTCTATAATTTGATACTACACCTTCTCTACTTTTCTGAATTTCTCTTGTCGAGTAGTTATATTTTTCTATATCATCAGGATGAACAATACTTTTTATTTGATCGATATATATCATGTTTACAATTCCTAGAAACTCATCTAGTTCTATAGAATGATTAAATTTCTCATTCTCAAAATCATAATAAAAGGTAACAATATTTGCAACTTTTCTTGTTTCCTTAAACATTTTGTTCATTCTTTCAAGTTCTAAGGATTGGCTTTTTTCAATATTGATGTCTTTAATAATTCCTTTAATCATAGTTGCATGATTATGCTCTTTTGTTTCAACATACGCAAAAAAACTAATCCAAATAAAATCTTTTCTCTTTTCATCAAAAAATCGCATTTGAAGAGTAACTTCATTACATCTGTTTCTTATCAAGTCAGAAATTGCTTTCTTAATGTCTTTCAAGTGTGCTTGGTGAGTATGTCCATAAAACTTCTCTAAAAAAACATCATATGTATCAATATCTATTCCTAAAATGCTCACTAAATTATCAGAATGATTTAGTTTTTTATTCTTCAAATCAAACTCAAAATAAGCAACTTTGCCTTCACTAAATAATCCGTTAACAATGCTTTCTTTATCTTCTGAGGAACTCATATTTATGATTCCAGTTATATCCTTGAAATCCACTACAAAACATCCTTCTTTTGACTTGAAAGCATGCACTCTAAAATATTGTTTAAAAGCTTTTGTATAGTTAATAAAAGTCTTTGATTCTCCAGTAACTACAACCCTATTGTATCTTTCAATCCAAAACAACTCGACACTTGGAAATAGTTCAAGTACTGTTTTTCCTACTATTTCTTCTTTTGTCATACTAACTGCGTTGCAAAATGTTTGATTAACATATAAATATTTATAATCTATTGGATTTCCATAATCATCATAAATCATTTCGTGTTCTGCGATTGAAATATCAACCTTATTTAGTAAATTTTCGTGGTATTTAGGATCCATCTTTTCACCTCTAAAATAAAAAGCCTAATTTTCATTTATGTATTTTAATATTATATCATAATATATTAAAATAATAAACTAAATTAGGCTTTAACTCCTATTTGCTAAGTTGAAAAATTGCTTCCATATATATTGCTGTTGATTTTAATAAATCTTCTACAAAAATGTATTCATCAATTTGATGAGCAGTATCTTTTCTTCCTGGCATATTAGGACCAAATGCAACAGCTTTTTTTAAGTTTCTTGAGTAGGTACCACCACCGATGGTAATTGGTTCATTTACTGTATCACCTGTATATTTAACATATGCTTGATATAGTGTTTTTACTAATTCATCATCTTTAGATACATAATGAACTGGTATATCGGTACTTATCTTGTATTTAAAGTGGTACTTCTTAACACTTGCTAATAGATTGATTTTTGCACTTTCTTTATCCCAACCTTTTGGATAACGACAATTAACACCAATTTTAAATTGATTTCTTTCATAATGGTAAACAGCTGGGTTAATTGTGAATTCTTTCATTTCGTTGTCGTAATGATCGATATTTAATTTTTCACCTAAATGATCAAAAGTAAGAAAATCTATAATATATTTTATAAAATTATTATCAATATGTTGATTCAAGAATTCAGCTAAAATAAATGCAGCGTTAATTCCTAAATTAGGTTGCATAGCATGAGCTCTTTTACCATGAACTATATATTTATCTCTTATGATTTCACCTTTTAGTCCATTAAAAGATAAATACTGAAGAAACTTTTCTTTTAAATCAACACGTAAAGTACACTCCGCATAATCAGGAACAACATTATAACGATCCCCGGCTTTAAAAGCTATTAATTTAGAATCAGTAGTTTTACCTGTAATATCAAACGATAAAATTCCTTTTTCACCATATATTAGTGGAAAAGCAGCGTCAGGAGCAAATCCAATATTAGGCATTTCTTCTGTCTTAAAATATTCTTCAACACCACGCCACTCTGTTTCTTCATCAGTACCTAAAATAATTCTAACTCTTTTCTTTGGTACAAATCCAATAGCTTTCAACATTTTCAAAGCATAATAAGCCGCCATTGTCGGTCCCTTATCATCGCCAGAACCTCTAGCATATAACTTTCCATCTTTAATGATAGGATTAAAAGGTGGATTACTCCATCCTTCTCCTACAGGAACGACATCTAAATGACATAAAATTCCTAAAATTTCTTTACCGCTACCATACTCAATATGTGCAGCATAATTATTTATGTTTTTTGTAATAAATCCATCATTCTTAGCTAAATCAATCATATAATGCAAACTATCATTAATAGCTTTCCCAAATGGTGTTTCACTACTAGGATCAAATTTATCTAAAACACTAGGAATTCTCAATAATTCCATGGTTTTCCCCATTATTTCTTCTTTA
>JAOZSP010000022.1 GCA_029939615.1 Candidatus Izemoplasma sp.
AATTTCTCCTGATGGAACTTGTATGTTGATTTCTACTAACAATGTATTAAGTACAAGAGTAGGAAACGAAGTAGACGGTTATGAATACTTAAGCGTTGAAGACGGAGTAGATGTAGATTATACTATGATTGATGTTACAAGTGATTCAGAAATCATCTCTATTATAGAAGAGCACCAAGCTGAAACAACTGAATAACATATGTATAGAATATTCATATATAATTAGGATTATTAAATAAAGCAAAAATTATTTTTATTAATAGATTTACACATATTTAACACTTATTTTGTATATTTGCTAATTCATATGTCGTGCTTAATGTGGCTGTTTTAACTAATTTATGCAGTTTTAATTTAAGTAAGCATTTACACAACTCAAATGTGCAATACGACTTGCTATTGGCTTAATTGTGTGATATAATCACAAAATAAGTGAGTAAAATATTTATGATTGTTCGCAATCTGAATTATTTTACAATCTAACCAATATAAATTTTCATACTAATAAAACAATTATTGTAATTGAGTGTGAGATTTATATATACTCTAGAGATTGAAAAAATCTAAATAAAAAGAGAAGAGAGAGGAGAAAAAATTTTGAAAAAGTTATTTTTATTATTAACTGCTTTTGCGTTAGTTATAGGACTATCAGCATGTGGAGAAGACGACCCAATCGTTTGTGAAGACGGATTTGAGTTAGTTGACGAGGTTTGTGTTGAAATAGTTGTTGATAACGAAACGCCTTCGATTTCAGGTGCGGACGATATTAGTTTGTTCATCGGGAATACATTCAACCAATTAGGAGGGGTTACTGCTTCGGATACTGAAGATGGTAATATTACATCGGATATCGTTGTTTCTGGTAACTTAGACCTTACTACTGCTGGTACTTATACTTTAACTTATACAGTTGAAGATAGCGCTGGTGGAGTTAGCACTGTAACACGTGATGTTACAGTTTCTGAAGCGGGGTTAGTTAGTCCAACTGGATTCTTTAACTACAAATTCGCTACTACAGAATTACGTCACACATTTATGGCTGCTGCTGAAAAATATTTAATGAATAATATGTACGGTGGGGTTCCAATGTTTGCAAGTGGATCTTTCGCTCTATACAGCCCTAGACTTCAATTACCTGTTGATGAGTATGTTGCTGTAATGGGATATGGTACTCGTTTCGCTACTATGAGTGATGACGATTCAACTGTATTAATGTTCGATGGTGAATTAGGTAATGCTGGTGAATACACTTTCAGAACTCATAATAGTACAGACCCTGTAACATTCAACCAATGGATTTATGACACTTCTACAGACAGTGATTATATGGCAGAATATTATGGTGCATTATATGAATATGTATTCAATGCAGATAAATCTGGTTATGAAGTTGTTCCTGCAATGGCTGGAGGTATGCCTATACCTGTTGATTCTCATATTACTGAAACTGGTAAAGAGGTTTCTACAGTATGGCAAATTCCTGTTGCTGCTGGATTAGAATGGTCTTATTACGACAATGGTGATGCTCCAAGTTATGTAACTGATAACGACATTACTGCACAAGACTTTGTAGATACTTACAAAATCGCTTTAGATCAACAATGGTTCAGAGCTATTTCTGGTGGTGGAGATTTCATTTCGAAAACTCAAGCTATCGTTGGTGCTCAAGAATATATTGATGGTACTGGAGATTGGGCAGACGTTGGACTTAAAGTTGTTGACGGAAAAATTCAATATACATTCGTTGATGATCAATCAGAATGGAACGTTAAATATTGGTTAAGTTCATTTGTTATGGCTCCAATTCATACACAAATGTATGACGAGTTAACAGATACTGAAGGAGTTACTACTTATGGTACTTCTCCACAATCAATCGCATATCATGGGCCTTATGTAATTAGCGCTTATGAAACTGCAATTATCTTAACAATGGAGAAAAATCCTAATTATGCATCTCCTGAATTAGATTTCTTTACTCACAAAACTTTCCAAATTATTACAGATAGTGAAATCTCATTCCAAACTTTTGAAGCTGGAAAACTAGAATCAATTGGACTTCCAACTGCAAAATATGACGAATACAAAAATCATCCAGGTTTAAAACGAATTCCTGGAGCTACTACTTATAGAATTATGATTAATGGTCTTGGTACTGTTGAAGCTCAAAGAGAAGCATTCCCAGATAGTTCTTGGATTCCTGAACCTATCTTAGCTAATGATGACTTCAAAATGGCAATGTTCTTCGCAATGGATAGACAATATCTTGCAGAACAAGTATTAAAAGTTAGATCTTCTAACATGTACTTATTCAGTGATGCTTACTTAGTTGATGCTGAATTAGGTGTTCCTTATCGTTCAACTGATCAAGGTGAAACTGTTGGTGAAGGTTTATCTCCAAGTACATTTGGTTATAACTTTGATGCTGCACAAGCATTATTCAAGTTAGCTGTTGCTGCTGAAATTGCTGCTGGAAACTATGAAGCTGGTGAATCAGGAGCTTGGACAATTATTGAATTAGAATTCAACTATTTCCAAGGATCTGACTCTCAAGTAACAATGTTCGAGTATCTTGAATCTGCTTATGAATTAGCATTTGTTGACTTTGATAACTATGTAAAAATTGACTTAACTGGTCACGCAAAAGACTTCCCAGACATTTATTATGATTATATGATGGTTGGAGAATTCGATTTATCAATCGGTGGTATTAGTGGTTCTACATTAGACGCTGCTAGTTTCTTAGATACTTATTGTGATGATAATCGTGGTGGATTTACTCTTAACTGGGGTATGGACACTTCAAGTGCAAATATCAACGTAATCTTTAATGATTTCGAAGGTGTTCGTCATAATGAAATGTGGTCATTCAATGCAATTAGTTCTGTATTAAATGGTGAAGTATATGTTAATTTAGGTGCAGAAGTAACAGTTCCTGCTGCTAAGTTAGATGCAACTTCAGTTACTCCAGATTCATTTACATTTACAATTGATCAATTTGCTAACACTGATTATACTAACCTTACTTATACAATTCAATATTATGATCTAGACGATGGATACTTAGACGTTCCTGGTATGATAGATATTCCTGCTACAACTGAAGAAATCACTGTAACTGGTGTATTACCTGACTTCTACGGATATATCGAAGATGGATCAATTCATTATCAAGGTGATTATCAAATACTAATCAATTATGCTTACAGTTCAGATACTACTAAAACTGGTACTACTGTTGGCGCATGGTTTATGATGGCTCCTCTTGCAACATTTACAAGAGAAACTACTATGAATACTGCTATATTAGGTATTGCATTGAATCTTGATGGTAATGCAAGTAGAGCAGTAGCTACAATTGCTGTATATGAAGAACAAGCTGACGAATCTATGTTATTAGTTACTCCTGCAGTAACTGACAACGGTGACGATACTTGGACTTATACTGGTTTAACTGCTGATACTTTCTATGTTGCGTTAATTACAACTAATGATGGAATCGTTACATGGAGATCATTCTCTACACAAGACGATGCTGACTTATCAATCTATGTTGATGATAATGGTACTCCAGCTGACGCTACTGATGATGTTGATAGTTTAGTTCCTACTGGATTTACTTTAGTAGTAGAACTAGATGCAGATTCAACTGCTGCTGTAACTACTGTTATAGTTTATGCTTATGATGATGACGATCCAGTTGATGCAACTAATGATGTTGTTTCTGGTACTGTTACATTAACAGGTGGTATGTGGGTTGTTACTGGACTTACTGCTGAAACTGATTATTATGTAGTTGTTACTTTAGATAATTCAGAAGTGTTCGAAATGGACGTTACTACTCCTGCAGTTCCTACAACATAAAAATCTTAAATAAGAACAAGATATTAAAAAAGTAATATAAACTTGCAAACCATCTTGCAAAAATGATGGTTTGCTTGTTATATTTTTAACAAAACAATTTTAAGATTAATAAGAGTCGTACCTGTTATGGGTATGACTCTGTAATCTTAAAAATTTTTATAATATAATATATTTTAATTTTCATTATGAAAAGTGTTTCAAAACATAAATATGCAAATTAACTTTTGATTTCTTTATAGCTTTATATTTGTAACAATAGTGTTACCTATAAGAGGGTTATTAAGAAAAATCAAAATTATTGTTAAAAACTATAAAGAAATTAAGAGTACTATATATAGATTTTAGAAAGGAGTGTATAGTGATTTTGTCACTATACTGATAAATTATGGGTAGATATATTTTAGTCAGAACAATTTGGATTTTAGTAATTATTTCAATCATTTTGTCACTAAACTTTGTATTACTTAAAATCGCTCCAGAATTTCCACCTCCAACTGAAGAGGAAAAAAGTATTTATTATGCTCGTCAGGTTACGGATGGATATATGACAGTTAGGGTTGTCGATGATGCAGTAGAAGTAGAAGAAATTACTACTGCAATTGAGACTAATACTGTGGAGTGTAGCAAATGTTACTATAAACCAAATGAAGTATTAAATCCTACAAAATACTGGGCTTATGAGCCAGTACCACTTTCACATCAGTATTTCCGATGGGTTGGAAATATCATTACTGACTGGAACTGGGGATTTTCAACACGTGTTAAGCCGAATACTGCAGTTTTCGATGTATTAATCGGAAAAAATGCAGATGGTACTTATTCAGGGAATAGTCGTATTGCGACAACTTTGAAATTAAATTTGATTGCTCTGTTTTTCTATATACCAATTGGATTTGGGTTAGGTATTATCGCTGCATTATATAAAAATAGTTGGCTAGATAACATGATTTCTTTACTTGTTATGTTCTTTATATCGGTGCCAAGTTTTGTTGTTATGACCATGATGGTAATGGTTTTTGGGTTCCAACTTCAATGGGTTCCTGATCAATGGCCGCCATCGTTCTTAGCAACTTCAGTTCAATTAAGAGCATTGATTTTACCAGTGCTTGGATTATCATTTGGTGCAATCGCTGGATTAACAAGAACAACTCGTGCGGAATTAACAGAGGTATTAACCTCAGAATTCTTATTGTTAGCACGAACAAAAGGTCTAACTAGAACACAAGCTGTTATAAGACATGCTATGAGAAACTCTATGGTACCATTGGTACCAGGTATTATTGGATCTTTTGTATTCTTATTAAGTGGTTCAGTAATTATTGAAAAGATTTATGGTATCCCCGGTACAGGTTTAATTTACCTAGATGCGATGACCGAGGGACAATATGACTTTAACTTAGTACTAGGTATTACAGCATTCTATACAATTATTAGTTTATTTGCTGTATTGCTTGTGGATTTATCGTATGGTATTGTTGATCCACGTATTAGAATGGGGGCAAGAAGATAATGAACGAAGAAAAAAGAAATCTCCAGCCTCGAGATTTTGAATTTGTACAAGCAGATTCTAAAATCTATGATAAGAAATTTGAAACTAAACCAATCGGGTATTTTAAAGATGCGATGATTCGTTTTAGTAAGAATAGAACAAATGTTATTGCTTCTTCAATATTAGGATTAATTATTTTAGGTACGATTTTAATTCCGATTTTTAGTTCTAAAAACTTTGAAGTTTTAGAAGCAGAATTAGCATTTTTACCTCCTAAAATTCCTGTTTTAAGTAATTGGGGAATTTATGAAGGAACTAGTGAGAAAGAGAATATTCCTGTTGATTTAACAACGATAGACTCTGAAACAGGACTAGGGTTGCCGATTACATATCAAGAAAAAGAAATTGATATGGATTCGTTAACTAATTATTATGTTGAGTGTACTGATCGTGACCCGTTATGTCAAGATGGTGAAAATGTATTATCAGTTGACGTTGGTGCGACTCATGTATCAATTATTTCTGAAGAATATATGACTTTAACTAAAACAAAAAATCCATCTATTGAAATTGACATATTTGATTTTATAAATGAACATGATTCAGTATTGAATGTATATGTTAAACCATCATTTACAGATCCTTACACAGTTGTAGGAACTACTAATGTTGCGGGAGTTTTAACAATAGATCCATTTGAGTTATTTCCTGATTTAAATTTCCCAATGATAACACAAATTAAGATTGAATTAGTTTCAACTGACAGAACTGATAAAGTATCGATTAATAGTGTTAGTGTTTATGATAATAGTCAAGATGAACCAATATTCTATGAAAACGGATATGAATTATCACAATATACAATTGCCTCAGATGATGATGGTGCAGGTTTATTTGTACGATCTCATGGACAAATGCTTATGGCAGACTTTACATTTAAAAATTATGTATCAGCATTTGGATCACATTATCGTTTTATGCCTGCAAGTGAATATAATTTAATTATGGATGAGAATCCACAATGTGTTTCTTCTCCACATCCAGATACTGTAAACTATCCAAACGGATGGGTATTCGAAGAAGGATGCCCAGTTGAAGTAGTATTTACACAAACTGAGTCAGTAGTAGTAGAAGGCGTTGAGTATTATTCATTTGAAACAATGCTTAACTATCAACTATATAAAGGCTATGAAGAAGTTCCTTATTATTTCTTTGGAACAGATTTAAATGGTCGTGACTTATTTACATTGTTATGGGTTGCAACAAGAACTTCTTTAATGATTGGTCTAGTTGTAGCGATGATTAATGTTTCTGTAGGTGTTGTATATGGTGCTATTAGTGGTTATTACGGTGGTACTGTCGATTTAATTTTACAACGTATTACGGAAGTTATTGGTCGTATACCATGGCTTGTTACTCTAAGTATCTTTGTGTCCTTCTTTGGACCAGGAGTCCAGACCTTGATCTTGATTTTAATTGTATCAGGATGGATTGGACCTCAAGCAGTAACGAGAACACAGTTCTATCGTTATAAAGGACGAGAATACGTTCTTGCTGCAAGAACACTTGGAGCTAAAGATAGTAGATTAATATTTAGACATATTTTACCAAATGGTATCGGTACGATTATTACATCAAGTGTATTAATGATACCAGGTGCAATCTTTGCAGAATCAACAATATCATTCTTAGGATTTGGTATTGGGCATGGCCAAAAATTTAATGTTTTTGGAATTGAATTTAGTGGTGTAAGTGTTGGAGTTTTATTATCTGATGGACGTATGTATTTATTAGATCATCCTCATTTAACTATTTATCCAGCTATCCTTATTTCAATTTTGATGATAACATTTAATATGTTCGGTAACGCTCTTAGAGATGCGTTTAATCCAGCTTTAAGGGGGTCTGAATAATGGCTAAGAGTAAATTATTAGTTGAAGATTTAACAATATCTTTTAAAACGACACAAGGTTTAGTTCGCGCAGTTAGAGGAGTATCTTTTGATCTAAAAGAAGGAGAAACTTTGGCAGTAGTGGGTGAATCAGGTAGTGGTAAAAGTGTTACAAGTCGTGCAATTATGGGTATCCTTGCCGGTAATGGTATGATAGATGATGGAAAAATCATGTATGAAGGTGAAGATTTAACTCAAGTAGATGAAGAGCATTTCCATGAAATCCGTGGTAACAGAATCGGAATGATTTTCCAAGATCCAATGAGTAGTTTAAATCCAATTATGAGAATTGGGCAACAAATTACTGAGGGAATGATTCTTAATGGGAAACATTTAGATAATAAACGTAAAAGTATGTTCCAAGCAGAACGTGCAAAAGTTATTTCACTTAAACGTGAAAAAGGAAGATTAAAAAGAGAGTATAAGGAAAAAAGAGCAGAAGTTAAATCAGGAGATCTTGATATTGATTTACAGCAATTAGCTGAAAGTAATAATAGAAGATTTGCTGAAATAAAATTAGAATTACCTATCTTAAAAAAAGCGTTAGTTGAAGCTAAGAGAAAAGCTGCTGCTGCAATAAAACTTGAATGGAATACAGAAAAAGCTCGTGTTAATTCTGAAGTCCAAGCTCTTAAAGGAAATATGAGTAATGCAAATGAAGAAAAGAGAAAAGAATTAAAACTAGAAATCGCAACAAAGTATGAGAATTTGAAACGTTATAAAAAAGTTACAAAGAAAGAAGCTCGCGAAAGAGCAATTAAAATAATGATTGAGGTTGGGATTGATAATCCTGAGCAACGTTTTACGCAGTACCCATTCCAGTTTTCTGGTGGTATGCGTCAAAGAATCGTTATTGCTATTGCTTTAACATCAGCTCCTGAAGTACTAATTTGTGATGAGCCAACTACGGCGTTAGACGTTACAATTCAAGCACAAATACTAGAATTAATTAACGACTTAAAAATCGAAAGAAATTTAAGTGTAATCTTTATAACACATGACCTTGGTGTTGTAGCAAATATGGCAGACAGAATTGCTGTTATGTATGCTGGGAAAATTGTTGAAATCGGATCTGCAGAAGATATCTTCTATAGTCCACAACATCCTTACACATGGGCATTATTATCAAGTATGCCAGATTTAGATTCAAAAGAAAGATTAACATCTATTCCTGGTACGCCACCAAACATGTTATTCCCTCCAAAAGGAGATGCATTTGCAGAACGTAATAAATATGCAATGAGAATTGATTTTGAGGAGCATGCTCCAATGTTTAAAATTAGTGATACACACTACGCTGCAACTTGGTTATTACATCCAGATGCACCTAAAGTTGAGATGCCGAAAATTATCCAAAAGCGTATTAAGAGAATGCTAGAAGCTTCGAAAGAGGTGAAAAAATAATGAATGAAAAACAACCTATTTTAAGTATTAAGAACTTAAAAGAATATTTCGTTAACGGTCATGGAAAGAACAAATTAGTTGTAAGAGCGATTGATGATGTAAGCTTTGATATTTTTGAGGGCGAAGTATTTGGACTTGTAGGTGAAAGTGGTTGCGGTAAAACGACCACAGGACGTACAATTATCAAATTACATGAAGCAACTGATGGAGAAATTTTCTTCATGGGTACTCGTATTGGTGCAGGTAACATGGGACTAAAACAAGAAATCAAAGCTATTAAGAAAAGCGATAAAGAACCAGAAGAAAAACGTTTATTGATATCAAAAGCTAAAATTGAGATTAAAGAACGTAAAAGAGATAATGCTGGGATTAGACGTGGTGAGGAATTTCAAGATTTATATGACAAAATAAGTGATATTCAGCGAAGCGATATTCCTATGAAAGAGAAAACACCTCTTATTAAAGCGGTTAGACTCGAAATTAAAGCGCGAAGAAAAGAAATTAAAGAGCTTCGTCGTGGTCCAGAGTATGAAGCATTAAAAGTTAAATTACAAGAAGTGAAGACAAGTAACTTATCAAAAGAAGAAAAACATGATGTTCTTTTCAATATTAAGACAGAGATTAAAAAATTACGTCGTGGTAGTCCGAAAAATGATAACGATTTAATGCGTAGAATGCAAATGATTTTCCAAGATCCAATCGCATCATTAAACCCTCGTATGACAGTAAAAGAAATTATTGCTGAAGGTTTAAGAATTTCTGGGGAAAGAAATGATAAAGTTATTAACCGCAGAGTAAATGAATCATTAGAAACTGTAGGATTATTACCAGAACATGCTTCACGTTATCCTCATGAATTTAGTGGTGGACAACGTCAAAGAATTGGTATTGCAAGAGCATTAATCGTAGTTCCTGACTTTATTATTGCTGATGAGCCTATTAGTGCACTTGATGTATCTATTCAAGCTCAAGTAATAAATTTATTAAATGATCTACGTGAAAAATTAAACCTAACAATTATGTTTATTGCTCATGATTTATCTGTAGTTAAGTACTTCAGTGATCGTATTGGGGTAATGTATTATGGTAAAATGGTAGAATTAACAACATCAGAAGAATTATTTAAAAACCCACTTCATCCATATACAAGAAGCTTACTTTCAGCTGTACCTTTACCAGATCCACGTTATGAGAAAAACAGAAAACGTCATAGATACAATCCAAGAACGGATCATGATTATTCTGTTCAAAGACCTACTTTGCAAGAAATAAAACCAGGACATTTCATTTTAGCGAATGATGCTGAAATGGCAAAATACAAAAAAACATTAAAATAATGATAATAAAATTTATTGGTAATCTAATTGTAGGTGTAATAGGTAGCTATATTTTATTAATAACGGCTTACCATAGTATATTTACTCTACAAAACATTATTGATGCCGGGTTTGTTGTTGGGATGCTTCTAACATCGTTTGGAATAATCACCCTAACAAATGCAACACAAGTCTTTCAAGGAATTACGTTTTCTTTTAAACAGATGTTTAGTCGTAAGAACTATACACATTTAGCTTTTTATGACTACAAGCGCAGTAAACAGCAAAACAGAGAAAAAACAACTGGAGTACCTACTTTAGCTGTTGGATTACTATTTATCACTGTTTCTGCAGTAATATCGTACATTTATTTTATAAAATAAAGATTGTGATTTTATCACAGTCTTTTTTTTGAGTCGATAATAGGATATCGTGGCTATTATAAGCGAAATTTATTAGTTTGCTAGAGAATGTTGTTCAAAGAATGTATATATGATAAAATATGATGGTATACACATTTGGAGGTAATAGTCATGATTAAAAAAGTAAATTCTAAAAAAGATTTATATAAATTTATTTATTATATTAAAGATTTATATAAAAGTGATGATTTGTATGTTTATCCAATTTTTAACTCCTTAAAAAAGGAATTAAAAAAAGAGGTCTTACAAGACAATACATATACTGCTATTTTGGCATATAAGGATAATAAAATTGCCGGTAGGATAATGTATACAATTGATGATTCGAAAAAACAAGGGAAGAAGGTTTGTTATTACTCATTTTTTGACTGTATTAACAGCTTAGATGTAGTTCAAGAGCTTTTTGAATATGTTGAGGAAGATATGAAGGGTAAAGGGATAGATTACTTAGAGGGAACATTTGCTCCATATGACCCTGATACAAGAAGAGGAGTTCTTGTTTCTGGATTCGATACTTCACCAGTAATATTTACTTCTTACAACTATGATTACTATGGAAGCCTTCTTGAAGAAATAGGGTTTACTAAAGCAATTGATACAGTGTTACTAAATGCAGATGTGACTGCTAAATCTAAGAAAAGACTAGGAACTATTTCAAGATATTTTGAAAGAAGTAATGATGTTAGAGTGGATGCGCTAAACTTTAAAGATTTAGATCGTGATATGGACGATGTGTTTACAATTTTACAGTTAGCTACGAATGAAATTGTTTATCAGGATGCACCAACTATGGACATGGTCGAAAATGCAGCTAGACAAATGAAATTCTTCATTAACCCAAATTTAATTAGAATTGCAAGAGAGAATAAAACTAATAAACCAGTAGGATTCTGTTTGGTTCTACCTGATTATAATCAAGTGTTTAAGAAAACAAAGGGGCGTTTAAGATTACTAAAAATTCTTATCGAGAAGAAACGAATTACAAAAGCTAGAGGTATGATGCAGTATATCGTACCTCAATATCAAAATACTGGACTAATAGGCCATATGTTTAAAGTTATCTTTGAAGAACTAGAAAAAATAGGAATATATGAGTTTGAAGCAGGAACGATGATGGAGGATAATCCAAAGCCAATAAATGCTTTCAAGAAATTTGGCGGCGAAATTATAAAAGTATATCGAATTTATGGGAAGGACTTAAAGCTATGATTACTAGTATTATTCAATTGATTGCGATTTTCTTTATTCCTGTTTTAATAATAAAGTATCACAATTTTATTCTCACAAAATATTTAGGAACTATCGGTACTGCTTATGCGGCTGGTATTGTAGTTGCACTAATAATTTATGGGTTAAATAGTCTAGGATTAAATATAGTAGTCAGTACTGATATAGGTGAGATTGGGAGTCATCTATCTATAAGTATTGCGATTCCATTATTACTATTTAGTGCTAATTTATCTGAGGCTAAGAAGTTGTCAAAAACTGTTTTAAAATCATTTGGATCATTAATATTTTCTGCAGTTGTAGTTTCAACTATAGTATTTTATATTTATGCAAAAAACATGGAAAATGGGGCAGTACTTTCTGGTATGGCGATTGGACTTTATACAGGAGGAGTACCTAACTTAAATGCAATAGGTAATATATTTGGTCTTGAAGGAACTATTATCTCTTCAGCGAACTTATCTGATATGATTATTGGGGCTTTCTTTTACATCTTTTTACTACTTCTATGTAAACCATTATTATTGAAATTCATGAGACCATCTGATAACGATATCTACATCACTGATGAATCAAGTATGATGAATACGGATAATTTAGATTTGGCGACTTTCAAGATTACCAAGAAACTAATTAGTCGTGTTTTAATAGCACTTGGCATGGCATTAATAGGTGCAGTATTTGGATTACTAGTTTGGGTTATTTTAGGAATGCAAGACGGCCAAATGATTGATATCTTAGTACCGACTTTAATGATAACTGTAACTGTACTTGGTATTGCAGGATCATTCAATAAAAAAATCAGAGAAACAAAAGGAATGAACGTTGCTGGTCAATACTTTATTCTAGTGTTTAGTTTTGCTCTTGCAAGTGGGATGGATTTCTCTCAACTGCAAGAAGTAATTGGTAGTACAATAATTCTTTATGGGGCAATAACACTTGGTGTATTTATAATGCATGTAACTATTAGTAAATTATTAAATATTGATGCTGACTGTACAATGGTTACTTTAACTGCTGGATTATACGGACCAGCCTTTGTACCAGCTATAACAAATCAAATTAAGAATGATGATTTAACAGTTCCGGGATTAATAACTGGTAGTGTTGGTTATGCTATAGGTACATTTTTAGGTATGTTATTAGTGTTCTTATATTTACTTTAATATGAATAATAGGAGGAAAAAGGATATGGGTAAAATTGTTGTTGGATTTTTTGTAGGATACATAATAATTCTTTTAACAATCTTTGCTGCTAATGTATCATATGGAGAGAAACTTGATTATCAAAAACTTAATATGTTTAAATATTCAAACTTAGAAGAACCAAAAGCTACATGTGAAAATTATCATGGAGAAGTTATATCTAATATGGAAATATATGAAAATTTCCTAGAAGATTGTGAATTAACTGCCACATTTGATTATGATGAAGAGTATTTTAGTAATAATGTTTTCGTTGTATATTTTTATTCTGGAGGCGTTAGCAGTGAACCAAAAGGATTTTTTGATTACTTCTTTAGTTTAAATGGTAAAGAAATAATTAAAGTAAAGTTTGAGAAAGCACTGTTTCCTATTAAAACAAGTGTCTGGGACACATATTTTATAGAATTAAGTAAGAAAGATATAATATCAAGTGAAATAATTTTTGATTGATAAAAAACAAAGTGCATAAATAAAAAAGGCTTAATACATAACTATTGTTAGTATTTAAGCCTTTTTGTTTTATCTTTTTTTCGAAACTAATAAATCCTTATGGGTTAATTGGTGTATCTCCTTGTTCGTAAGTTGTATGAAGTGTTAGTATCGCATTATCGGTATTAAATAATGTATAAATTTCAGCTTGTAGTAATAATTCACTCTGTACTAAATCACGAAGTATTATTCCCGTATTAACTGGGTTAATCCCACTTATGAAAGGATTTGTTGTTTTATCAAAGACATAATCATTTGTTGCAACTAAAGATAATGTGTCAGGATCAAAAGAAGTTACTTCGGTGTAATATTCTAAAGAGTTACTAACTATTAAAGCTGTTATCTGTGATCCTGTTAATTCAACTGTTTTAACAACATTATCAAAAGGCCATATTTGGTAAAGAAGTGCTAGGTTAATTGTTTCACCATCATCAATTCCTGCTCTTGTTCCTCCGGAATTATGGAAAGCAATATCAGCGTTTGTTGCTTCTTTAATAACCTTAACAAGCCAATCAGTTAATTCATATTTTGAGTATTCATCATCACTAACAATAAATGGGGTATTAAACAAGTCATATGTTTCAAGAACGTATCTATCTAATAATGCTTGAACTGTAGGATCTTCAGTTGACAGCAATGCATCGCTATATTTGTTATAATTAGTTGCAATATAAGAATCAATAATTCCCTCTTCAAAAATCATCTTAACATATCCAACAAGTTCACCATTGCTACCTGACTGAATTTCGGGAATTCCATTTGTAAGATTAGCATAGTCATTGTGACTATGTCCATTAAATACTGCATCTACACGGTAATCACCTGTTAATGCAATTACATCATCATTTATGTCGCCAACATCATGAGATACAACAATTACTACATCACATGATTCTTCAGTTCTTAAATAATGTGAATAGAATTCAATTTGAGTTATAGGATCAGCAAATTCATATCCTGAAATTTTACTTTGAGCAATTGAATATTCAAGTCCATATCCCATTGTACCGATGATACCAACTTTATGCTCACCTTTTTGAACTATCGTATAAGGCTCAATTCCATTAGGAATATCAGTAGTACCTGCATAGAAGATGTTAGCTCCTAAAAATGGGAAATTAGCTTCGCCATTTTCTGAATTACCATCAGCATAAGCCAGTATTGTATCAATGCTCCAATCAAATTCATGGTTACCTATTGTAAATGCATCAAGATTCATAGCATTTAACACATTAATCATTGATAATCCATCATAGTAATTTGATAAAGCAGAACCTTGTAACATATCTCCACCAGCAACAAATATAACATTATCAGGATTCTCAGTTTTTCTTGTATTAATTAAATTTGCGATATACGCCATACCGATTTGATCATTACTTTCTAGTAAAGCACCATGTGTATCATTAAGATAATAGAATTCTAAATAATCTTCTTCTACAATTAGAACACATTCTTCATCAATTAACTCGTATCCTGTTTCGCATACAATAGGATCAGGATCAACTAAACAATCAACATGTGATGGATATGTTTCACAATCCACAACATAGGGAACAATATCATTACATGAAGTAAGGACTATTGTTAAAGATAAAATAAGTATTAAATT
>JAOZSP010000153.1:0-3663 GCA_029939615.1 Candidatus Izemoplasma sp.
TTCGCTATTAATTGAGAATTTTGATGTAGAATATATTATTAATATTGGAGTAGCTGGAGGACAAAATGGTGTTAAACATAAAGATCTTGTCATAAGTGAAGAGGTGTTATATCACGATGTTGATGTAACAAATTTTGGCGAATACCCTCATGGTAAAATTCCTGGTATGGAACCGACGTTTATTGCTGATGAACTATTGTTAAGTAAAACAAAGAAAATTCTTGAAAAATCAAATATTAGTTATAAAATTGGTAAGATAGCATCGGGTGACCAATTTGTATATACAAAAGATAAAGTCAAAGAAATAAATGAAATATATTCTGATATATATGCGATTGAAATGGAAGCGGCAGCAATAGCACACACAGCAACTTTATATAATGTTCCATTTATCGTTTATCGTTCAATTAGTGATGTGTTAGAAGATGGGAATCAAAACGAGGATTTCTATAAATTTCTTTCAGAAGCAGCATTGAATACTGCAATAATACTTGAAAAACTTATTAAGGAACTGTAATGGAATCAATTAACCTGAATAATATTGATATACCTTTTAAATTAGTAAAAAAAGAAAATAAGAATACCTACTTTTATTTCAAAAAAAGCGGATATATTCAGATTAATCAATCAAAATATCAATCAAAAAAAAGTGTGATGAGATATATGAATCAAAACGCAGATAAATTTGCATTGAAATACAAAATAAGATGTTTGGGTAACGATGCTGATTTATCAAAATACCAATATTTAGGAAAAGTCTATAAAATTGTCATTTCTAATATTCAAGAAATAACAATTGATAATGATAACTTAATTTTACATGCGCCGACCACTGATAGAAATCATAATTCTTATTTCGTTTTTCAAAAAAGAAATATGTTAAAAATGTTAAATGATTTAAAGAGGAAATATTGCAATAATAAGTATATAAATATTAATGCAATTACACTAAAAACTAGATATACAAAAACAAGACACGGCAGTTGTAATTATAAAAAACAAAACATAAATATCAATCTTAACTTAATTAAATATGAATACAAGTTTATTGAGTACGTTTTTTTGCACGAAATATCACACTTGATTCATCCTAATCATTCATCAAATTTTTATGACTTACTTAAAAAGTTATGTCCGAACTATAAAGAATTAAAGAACGAATTAAAGGAAATATATAGGTGATTAGATGTTTTTACCAATATCGCAAGAAGATTTAAAAGAAAGAAATATTGAATCATTAGATTTTATACTTATTAGTGGTGATGCCTATATTGATCATCCTTCTTTTGGTGTTGCAATTATATCAAGATTAC
The DNA here is from genome assembly GCA_029939615.1 of Candidatus Izemoplasma sp. Classification (GTDB taxonomy): domain Bacteria; phylum Bacillota_I; class Bacilli_A; order Izemoplasmatales; family Izemoplasmataceae; genus Xianfuyuplasma. The sequence goes on from JAOZSP010000153.1 coordinate 1,314, forward strand.
TAGAATCTTACGGGTATACTGTAGGGATTATTGCTCAACCAGATATGAGCAATAATCTCGATTTTAAAAAACTTGGGACTCCAAATCTAGGATTCTTAATATCAAGTGGTAATATTGATTCAATGGTGAATCACTACAGTGTAGCTAAAAGAAGACGTTCAAAAGATTTATATAGTCCTGGTGGGAAAATGGGATTAAGACCTGATTACGCGACTATTAAATACTCGATGAAAATTCGCGAATTATATCCGAGTAGTGCGATAATCATTGGAGGTATAGAAGCTAGTTTACGCCGTATGGCACATTATGATTACTGGAGTAACAAAGTTAGAAAAAGTATTTTAATAGATAGTAAAGCTGATTTGCTAGTTTACGGAATGAGCGAATTAAGTATTATTGAAGTAGCAGAGTATTTAAGAAGTGGTCTTGATATTAAAGACATAATCTTTATAAAAGGAACAGTGTATAAAACAAAAAATGAAGATTATATACCAAGTGATGCTGTTACACTTCCTAGTTACGATGAAATTCTTGATAATAAAAGAATATATGCAAAAAGTTTTAATATAAAATATCAAAATATTGATCATATAAGCGCAAAACCACTTTTAGAAAGATATCGTAATCATAATATAATTCAAAATCCACCGAATCGACCTTTAACACAAAATGAGATGGATAATGTATACAATTTAGAATACGAAAGAACTTATCATCCAATATATAAAAAATTAGGACATATTCCTGCAATAAACGAAGTTAAATTTTCGATTATTAGTAATAGAGGGTGTTATGGCGGATGTAGTTTTTGTGCTTTAACATATCACCAAGGTAGAATTATCCAAAGTAGGAGTAAAGAATCCATTGTTAAAGAAGCAATAAAAATCACAAAAGATCCAGAATTTAAAGGGTACATTCACGATATTGGTGGTCCTACAGCTAATTTTCATGATGTAGCTTGTGATAAACAACTTACTAAAGGAGTTTGTCTTAATAAACAATGTTTAGAAGATAAATCATGCCCGCTACTAAAAATTAGTCATAGTAACTACTTAGATATCTTACGAGAAGTTAGAGGATTAGATAAAATAAAAAAAGTATTTGTTAGAAGTGGAATAAGATATGATTATTTATTATATGATAAAAATGAAAGTTTTTTTAATGAATTAGTGAAATATCATATTTCTGGCCAACTTAAAGTAGCTCCTGAACATATTAGTGATGCCGTACTAAATAAAATGAATAAACCAAAAAGAGAACTTTATGATCGATTTGTAAAAAGGTATTACGAATTAAACAAAAAACATGATAAAAATCAGTTTTTAGTACCATATTTAATGAGTAGCCATCCTGGTAGCACATTAAAAGAAGCAATCGAACTTGCAGAATATATAAGAGACCTAAAATATTACCCAGAACAAGTTCAAGATTTTTACCCAACACCAGGAACCTTGTCTACTTGTATGTTTTATACTGGACTAGACCCGAAAACAATGGAAGAAGTATATATCCCAAGAACAAAAGAAGAAAAAGCTATGCAGAGAGCATTGATCCAATACCGAAACCCTAAAAATTATAATTTGGTATATAAAGCTTTGAAAAAAGGACATCGAGAAGATTTAATAGGATTTAGTAAACATTGCTTAATCAAACCTAAACGTAAATAATTTAGACATTATAATTAATAATTAGTATAATGTGTTTACGATCACAATAGGAGGAAACTATGATACATCTATTATTGAAGACAAAAAAATTTATTCCTAATGAATTTCATAATTCATTTTTTGAAATTGATTTTAATGAATTATATAGTCAAGGATATCGTTTGATTTTAAGTGATTTAGATAATACGTTAATATCATATGATGAATTCTATCCAACCTAATAAATATTAAATAAATTTAAAGAAATAAAAGAAATTGGATTTGAACTTATCTTGATTTCTAATAATGTACAAAAAAGAATCAATGATTTTGTTAAAGATATTGATATTCCAGGAATTGCAAATGCTAAAAAACCATTATTGTTTGGTATTAATCAAGCTTATAAGATGTCAAAGCAGACAAATAAACAAAAAACCGTTCTAATAGGGGATCAGTTAATGACTGATATATGGGCTGCAAATCGTTTTAAAGTATATAATATACTAGTTAACCCTATTAAGAAAAAAACAGAGAAATGGTATACAAAACTAAATCGTAAAACAGAGCATAAAATATTACAAAAAATTAGTAAAAAATATCCTGAAACATGGAAAAAACTAAATTTAGATATGAGGAAATAATATGGAAAAATTACATTGTATCGGCTGTGGAAGTATTATTCAAAGTGAATACCCAAAAAAACC
>JAOZSP010000153.1:3673-4038 GCA_029939615.1 Candidatus Izemoplasma sp.
GGTGGTTATAAAAGAGACAAGGGTATCAAGTACAAAACCAGGATTTATACCAGCAAGTAAACTAAGTGAAGAAAACGAGGACATTGTTTGTCGTCGTTGTTTTCGGCTAAAAAACTACAATGAAGTAACTCCAACAGAAATTACAAAAGAAGATTTTTACAAAGTAGTAAGTGAAATAGGTAAAACTAATGCCTTAGTAGTGAAAATTATTGATATATTTGATATTGAAGGATCAATGATTCCCCAAATCGCTAAACTAACTAACCATAATGATTTAATAATTATCGCAAATAAAATAGACCTATTACCAAAAAGCATTAAAGAACCGAAACTACTTCATCACCTAAAAAAAATAATTAAGGACA
>JAOZSP010000023.1 GCA_029939615.1 Candidatus Izemoplasma sp.
AAAAACGATATTCAGCTGTTTTTACATCTGAAATTGGCAAAGTTATTTTATCTAGTTTTAAAGTATCTATTCCAATACTAATTAAAGATTTTAGTACAGTAGTATTAGAATGAAAAGCATCTACTGACACTTTGAAACCTACTTCTTTTAGTCTTTCAATTGCGTAAAGAGCATTTTCTAAAAAGATGTCTTGCTCACTAATATCAAATTCAACACATTCTACACTGATGTTGTACTGCTTCGCTAGTACAACAATTTCATGTGCTTTCATCGAAAGTAAACTTTGAAGACTTAAATTAATAGTAATAACAAAATCTTTTTTTACAAGTTCTTTTTGTTGCCAAGTTTGATATGCTTTAAATGATTTAATAATGATTAGTTTGTCAATTTTTTCAAACAAGTTTTTCTCTTCTGCAATTTTCTTGAATTTTGCAACTTCAATTATTCGATACTCATTTTTTTCCCATCTTAATAAACTTTCACAACCAATTATTTTCATAGTAGCTGGATCTATTATTGGAAGAAAATGAGGATTGAATTCATCATACTCGATTCCTTGATTTATTTCTAAATTAAATGTTTCAATATCCTCTTTCATAATTTTGATTTCTTCAGTAGCAACAATTAACTGCTTATTCTCTTCTTTTGCTTTAAGCATCGTAAAATGGGCTAATTTGATTAAAGAATCAATTGATTTGTTATTTTCCCTTATACTTACTGAACCTGTTCCAGCAGTAATTTTCGCACGATATGATTCGTCTGAATCTGATGGTTTAAATTTGTGATTTGATATATGTCTGATAATACGTTTAGTAATATCATTTTGCTCGTTTGTTCTTAATAATTGATTAATGACAGTTTTATTCATAAATTCATTTATGATTACTAATTGATTAGCAGAGTATAAGAAGACGTTATTGTGTACTTTCTTTTTAAGTATTTTGAATGTTTCATTCATTATGTAATCACTTAATTTAATATCATAGAATTGGCTATAGGTAGATAAGTTTGTGATTTCAAGTAATATGACATAATAGTTATTCAAATTCCTCTTATTGTATTTACGATTTATTTTATTTCTTGTGATTACAAGTCTAACGTCTTCATTTACTCTAAGTTGGTATCCAATTAATCCAATCCCTAAAACACTAAGGGTAATCATAAAATAGTCAAAATCAACTATTGAATTAATAATAATTAGTGCTAGAAGAAGGATAAGTCCAAAATATATCTTTTTGTTTTTTACCATTTATTAATCGACAGGTTTTACGTAGTAATTCCCGCGATTTTGCAGTAATACTTTTGTTCCTTCTACAATAGCAGTTAATGGGTTTTTAGCGATATGAACATCAAGTCCAATTTCTTTGAACAAAAATTCATCTACACCTTCTATTAATGCGCATCCACCATTAATTAATATACCACTTTTAATTATATCAGAGCTTAGTTCTGGTGGGGTATTTTGTAAAACTTTTAAGATAGCATTACAAATGCTTTTAAATGGTTCTATAAAGATATCTCTAATCTCTGTTTGAGATACTTTAATTTTATGTGGTAAGCCACTAACAATATCGCGACCATTCGCATAAGTAAATCTTTCATCAGTAATTACTTCTTTTAGTGTTCCTATTTCTTCTTTGATTCGTTGTGCTGTTTTTTTACCTATTAATATACCATGTTGGTATTGTAAGTAATTAATTATTTCTTGATCTAAGTAGTTACCAGCAATTCTTAATGTATCACTAACAACAATATCACCAAGTGATAGAACACCAATATCAGTACTTCCACCACCAATGTCAATAACCATACTACCAACACTATCATAAATATCTAATCCAGCACCAATTCCTCCAGCTTTTACTTCTTCTTCAATAAAAACATCAGGAACACCTAAATTATGTGCTAAATCAATCATTGCGTCTCTTTCTATTTGTGTTACTTCACTAGGACAACATATTAGTAAAGTTGAAGCTTTTAAATTAACATCAATTGCTTCTCCTTTTCTAACTGCTATTTCGATTAGTTTTTTAGCAGCATCCATATCACTTATAACACCTTGGTTTAACGGACTTATGATTTTAATACCATGATGTCCTCTACCGATCATTCTAGCAGCATGAAATCCAACTGCGATAACTTCATTTGTTGAATACTCCATAGCTATTACGCTAGGTTCATTAAAGACAATTCCTTCACCGTCAACATAGACAAGTAAATTAGCGGTTCCTAAATCAATCCCAATTTTAATATATTTCTTATTCATTGCTTTATTTTTTGAATCTTTTGGCATATTCATCACCTCATTATAATTTCAAAGGATTTACCAAATAATCGCCACGATTTTTTAGTAAATATTTTGAACCTTCTGCAACACATGTTAATGGATTGCTGACTACACTAACTGGGACTTTAATTCGATCACTAATAAACTCTTCAACGCCTTTAATTAAGGCACCTCCACCTGTTAATAAAATACCATGTTGATAAATATCAGCACTTAATTCTGGTGGTGTATCTTTTAGTACAGCAGCTATAAGTTTTACTACATCTGAATATATTGGAGCAATAACTGTATGTACATCTTTTGTAGAAATATCAACCCATTTAGGGATTCCTTTTACGATATCTCTACCAGCGTAACGTATAACTTTTTCTTTTCTATCTTTACGTAAATCTGCTAATTCAATTTTACATTTTTCACTTGTTAATTCTCCAATTTCAACTTTTTCATTTTGCTTAACTAACTTCGCAATTTCAGTATCAATAAAATTACCTGCCATACGAATCGTTCTTGATAAAACAATATCTCCAAAAGATATAACACCAACATCGGTGGTTCCACCACCTATATCAACAATCATTACACCTTTAGATTGGAAGATATCAACATTAGCACCAAGTGCTCCCGCTTTGATTTCCTCATCTATTAGGATATCGTTTATACCCATGTTTAAAGCAAGTTCTGAGATTATATCTCTCTCAATTTTTGTTACTTCACTAGGACAACACATCACACATGAAGTTTTTGATAAATCTTTTTCTGTTAAGTTTTCAACTCTTGAAAAAACATATTTTAATAATACTTTTGCGGCTTTCATGTCGCTAATAACACCATTACGTAGTGGCTTAATAACATTAATTTTGTCATGTACTTTCCCAAGCATTTTATGAGCATCTTTTCCAGCAGCAACAACTTGCCCACTTTCACGATCGAATGCAATAACACTTGGTTCATTAAAAATTATTCCTTTTTTCTCTAGATACACAAGTAAGTTCGCGGTTCCAAAATCTATTCCTAATCCAATTCTTTCTGCCATATTGATATCCTCCTAAAATTCACCGAAATAGTGATTTTTGTTCATTTTCAACAATTTCTTAGTACCTTCAACAACTGCAGTCATTGGTGTTTGTGAAACATGAACTTCGACATGTGTTACTTCTTCTAGATACTCTTTGACACCTTTAATTTGTGCGCCACCACCTGTTACAATAATACCGTTTTCTACTAAATCTCCAGTTAGTTCTGGTGGAGTTGCTTCTAGTGTTGCGATAAGAGTTGCTCTAATTGATTCAAATGAATCTATTAGAAGTTCTCTTATCTCTTTTGCTTTTATTACTACTTTTGATGGTAACCCACTTACTAAATCACGACCCATTGCACTATAAGTAAGTGTTTTTCCTTCTTCATCTTTAGGTAACTCACCAGTTAATGAGGCTAAAGCAATTTTAACTCTTTCAGCAGTTTGAGGTCCAATTTCTAATTTATGAACCTCTTTTACATAATCAGTAATTTTCTTATCAAAATAATCTCCTGCTACTTTGATACTTTTTGACAAAACAACATCTCCCAAAGACAATACTCCAAAATCAGTTGTTCCTCCCCCAATATCAACAACAAGATGTCCGCTTGGAATATAAATATCTACTCCTGAGCCAATTGCTGCAGCTTTAATCTCTTCGTCAATTCTAGTGTCATCAATACCTAATTCTTTACCTAACTGTAAAATAGCTGCCTTCTCTGTTTCCGTAATATCAGACGGAATACAAATTAACAATTTACGAATTTGCTCTGCACTATTCACAAACAATTTATCGAATGTAAATATCAAGATGTCTCGAATCATTCCTACATCAGAAATGACTCCACCACTAAGTGGTTTAACAACTTCAACTTTGTCATGCACCTTACCAACTAATTCAGCTGCTTCAAAACCTACTGACACAACTTTACTGCTAGCTTTATCAACCGCAATAAATGATGGTTCATTAAAAATAGTTCCTCGACCTTCAACATAAATTAGAAGATTTGATGTACCAAGATCCACACCAACATTGAAGTTACCATTTGGCTTTTCACTCATAAAATCCTCCTTTAGTATTTTTTGTATAAAATAAATAAAAACGCCCTAAATTAGGGCGTTTACGCTTTTACACAATATCATAAAGATACTAAAAGAAACATTTTTTGAGTGCAATCATCAAAAAATAATTTCCCTTAAATATTGCGGCCCAGCCAGCATAGGTATAACCTTTAGCTCTGTAACTTTGCGTCTACACGTTTCCGTGTATTTGCCCTTTGAATATTCATCTTATACTCTATTACCGTATCATAGTTTTTTTTCTTTGGCAAGACCAAATTCACTCAAAATATAAACTTTATAAACTGGATTCAATCCAATCTAGAAGATATTTATAAGTGGTTAATTTATCAGTTTCATTCAAAATTTCGTGGTTTGCTTCTTCAACTAACTTTAAAGTTAGTTCACTAAATCCATGACCATTAAATAACTGATAAACATCCTTTACACCTTCACCTTTATTACCTACGGGGTCAGCATCTCCAGAAATAAATAATATTGGAATATCTCTCGTCTCTGAAATCATATTAGATTTATTAACTTCAACAAGGCCTCTTAAAAATTCTATATAAAATTGTGGCGTATATGCAAATCCGCATAACGGATCAGCAATATATTTATCAACTATATCATTATCAGTCGAAAGCCAATCAAATTCAGTTCGTGGCATACGATACTTAGCTTGCATTGGTTCGTTAAATTTTTTCGCCATAAATAAACTTCTTTTACTTTTTGATGTGAATAGTCTTAAAAACTTAGCTAAAGTAAGTGGAGCAAAAGCATCGGTCATTTTAAAAGGAGGAAGTGTCCCCATAATAATTGCAGCCTTAGCCACTGTTGCATATTTTCCTAAAAACGCTCTTGCGATAATACTACCCATAGAATGCCCTAGTACTGTAATAGGCTTTCCTGGAAAATCCTTTAAAATTTGACGACTAACAAAATAACAGTCATCTATAACATCATCCCATTTGTCATTCGGTAAAAAGATTCCATAATCATCTTCACCTAAGATACTAGCTCCGTGTTTACGATGATCATGAGCATACATTGCATAACCATGTTCAGCCATATACGTCATAAACGGAATATATCTGTCCTTATACTCTCCCATCCCATGAAAAATCTGAATAATCCCCTTTGGACTTTTCTTAGGCAAAATCTTAATACATGCTAATTCAAGACTATGTTTCCCTTTAACTTTAAATTCTAATACTTCCATATTTACCCTTCTTTCTCTATACTAGTATTAATTTTATAATGTCAATAACAGCTTCTAACATCACTACTAAAGGTAGTGAAAATGCATCTTTTTCTTTTGTTTGTTCATCCATAAACGGAAGATGAACAAACCCAGAAATAACATCTAAATCATTTTGGTCAACATAATACAATACATGATACATTATATTATTACACACATATAATCCAACACTATTACTTAACTTCACTGGAATGTCTTTTTCTTGTAATTTTGCCATAATTTTACGAAGTGGCAATTTAGAAAAATATGCTTCTTTTCCATCTTTTTTAATTGGCTCATCCGTAGGTATATTTCCAATATTATCAGGACCAACCGCATCTTTTAGATTCACAGCTAGACGTTCAAGAGTAATTGCCTTTCTTCCTCCTGCTAATCCAAGCATTAGCATTATATCTGGATTATTATCATCGATAATTGGTTTTAAATAATCGAAACATTCGTCGAATATCACTGGTAACTCTACAGTGATTATTTCATTACCATAAATACTTTTAGGTAAAAGCCTTAATATCTCTTTTGTCGGGTTCTCTTCATTACTCAAAAATCTCCCAAAACCTGTTACTAATACTTTCATATTAACCACCAGAGCTTTCTAACTTCTATTATAGCATATAATGCTCTTATTTACAGGTAAACCAAAAAAAAGGAACTCAATTTGAGTTCCTTTAGTTTAAATAATTTTTATTCTTCGATTGAAGCTCTTGAAAAGTCGATAGTACCTAGTACTGAACGTCCCCATCCTTCTACATAATCTTTAACTAAATATGTATCAGTATAGTGATATACAGGAATAATTGGCATATCTCCCATGAATATTGTTTGTGCTTCATATAATTTGTCGAAGTGAACACCAATGTCTAATGCAGCATTAGCATCACTCATTAATGTATCAAATGCAGCATTATAATAATTAGGATCATTATATGCATTTAATGAAGTAAAGATACTTAATAATCCAGAAGGATCCATAAAGTCAGTTAACCATCCACCACGTGCGATATCAAAGTTACCATCTTTTCTAGTTTGTTGGAATATAGCCCAGTCTTCATTTGCTAAGTTAATAGTAAATCCTAGGTTGTCTTCCCACATTTCTTGAACCATTTGTGCAATTAATGCATGACCTTCAGAAGTATTATAAAGTAATGTTTGAGTTTCTAATTCAGCTTGTAAACCAGCAACGTCATAACCTAACTCAACAGCAGCTTCTGCAAATAAAGTAATAGCTGTAGTATAGTTACCATCATCAGTTACAAGTCCATAAGTACCAGCAACTTCAAAGAAGTCTAATCCATCATCATCTAAGAATCCAGGAGGAACAAATCCACCAGCAGGTACTTGTCCAGCACCTAAAGTTTCAGTAATTTCTTCACGGTCGATTGAATAAGATAAAGCTGTTCTTAATTTTTTATTTGCGAATAATCCGTCATCATTATCATCATCACCAGCACCAGTTGAACCTATATATGGGTCCATATTGAAGCTATAGTAATAAGTTCCTAATAATGGGAATACATGGAATTCGTCAGAAGTTAAGATTAAGTTTGCAACTTCAGCAGTAGGTACACTAGGGATAAAGTCTAAGTCTCCTGCATTAAATGCAGTGAAAGCTGTAGTTGCTTCATCAATAAATACCGCTTCAATTGTGTCGATTCCAACTACGTCTTTGTTCCAATATTCTTCATTTTTTTGTAATCTTAGCCCAGCACCAGTTTCGTATTTAGTTAATACGAATGGTCCATTTGAAACAGTAACATCAGGATCTTTCGCCCAAGTACCGTCTTCACCTTGTTCTACAGCTGATTCTTTAGTAGGCATAAAGTGATAGAATGCCATTAAAGAAACGAAATAAGCAGTAGGTTGGTTTAATTCAACAACGAATGTACTATCGTTAGGTGCACTAATTCCAACAGCATCTAATAATGCTTGTGAATTATAGTGTTTAACATATTCAGTATCTTCGTCATCAGCGTCACAGTCTTCTTCAAGAACTGCACTGTCTAATGTTCCGTCAACAACGCATCCGTCATACTCAGCATTATAAACAGCTTCGTTAGATCCTTTAACGTTTGTATATTCCCAAATCCATGCATACTCAGATGCAGTATTTGGATCCATACCTCTTAGCCATGCGTATACAAAATCGCTAGCTACAACAGGAGTACCATCACTCCAGTTAGAATCTCTTAGAGTAAATGTAACAGTTTTACCATCTGCTGATGTAACCCATGATTCAGCAACACCAGGATAAACAACACCATCAATTTCTCTAACTAATCCTTCAAATGTTTGGTTGATAACATCTCCACCATCACTAGCCCCGTTTAAACTTGGATCTAGAGTCGCTGGGTCTGCACCAATGTTCCAGTTCATAATAACACCTAGATCTTCTTCTTTATTACAAGAAGCAAGTCCAAATACTAAAACAAAAGAAACTAATACTAATAATAATTTTTTCATTTCAAAACCCTCTCTCTTTTTAAAATTTTCTTAATATATTTTACCACTATAAAGTGGTTAATGCAAATATTTATGAGTGTTCACACACATGTAAGTGTTTACCACACTATATATTTTACTACTTTTTCAATAAATTTGCATTAATTTCTTCAGTAAAATGACAAGCAACAAAATGATCTGTCAATATTTCTTTTAACTCTGGAGTTTCTGTAAAACAACTTTGCTTACCTAAACTGATTTTTGGTAAGTTAAGTCCTACGATAACTTCCGCTATTTCTGGCGTTATTACCTTATTATCTTTGATTATCAACTCATTAGTAACAGGGTCTAATAATGTTTCACGTATAACTCTTCCAACTAATGTATTTACTGTAATAATTTCAACTTCTTCACGTGAGTAACGACAACGAGAAGCAAAACGACAACCAGGTTTAGGATTAATTGGTGAAGGAACATCTCCTTCTAAAATAATTCTTTTACCTTTTTGTTCACTATGTGGATCTGGTAAAGGAATACTTGATAATAACGATTTAGTATAAGGATGTAATGGTTTATCATATAAATCATCACTTGTTGCTATTTCCATCATCTTACCAATATACATAACCCCAATACGATCACTAATATGTTTAACCATAGATAAATCATGAGCTATAAATAAATACGTTAATCCTTTAGTTTTTTGGAAATCCTCAAGCATATTTACAACTTGTGCTTGAATTGAAACATCTAACGCACTAATTGGTTCATCACAAATAATTAATTCTGGATCAACAGCTAAAGCTCTTGCAATACCAATACGTTGACGTTGTCCACCACTAAATTCATGAGGATAACGAGAAGCATGTTCTTTTTTTAATCCAACACTTTCTAGTAACTCATATATTCTTTCCTGCTTAGCCATACGAGGATCATCACTATCTTTAAAAATATGATGTGTGTCAATACCTTCTCCAATAATATCAGTAACAGTCATACGACTATTTAAAGATGCATATGGATCTTGGAATATCATTTGAATACGGCGACGATATGCTAACATATCGCGATGATTAATTGATGCTAAATCAACACCATCAAACAAGATTTGTCCACCAGTTGGTTCATATAGTTTTACTATTGTACGACCTGTCGTACTTTTACCACAACCACTTTCACCAACAAGACCAAATGTTTCTCCTTGATAAATCGTAAATGAAATATCATCAACAGCAGTTAAAACTTTAGGTGTACGAATAAACAATCCACGACTTTTATCAAAATACTTTTTTAAATTTCTAACCTCTAATAAAGGTTTTCTATTATCAATTGTCATCTATTTCGCCCCCTTTGTTTTTTTAAATCCCTTAACAACAGGAGCATCTTCAGCCATTAACCAACAAGCACTCGTATGTGTATCACTAATTTTAAACAACGGTGCAGCTTCTTCTAAACATATTTTCATTGCATTAGGACACCTAGGACTAAAAGGACAACCTGGAGGAGGAGCCATTAAATCTGGAGGGCTACCTTCAATTGGAATAAGTCTTTCTTTTGTCTTTGCAGTAGATTTAGGAATTGAACGGTATAATCCTTGTGTATAAGGATGTTGTGGATTATAAAATATATCTTCAACTGTTCCTTTTTCCATCATCATTCCACCATACATAACAACAACATGTGTACTTACTTCAGCAATAACACCTAAGTCATGAGTAATTAGAATAATACTCATCTCAGTTTTTGATTGCAAATCTTTTAATAATTCTAGTATTTGCGCTTGGATTGTTACATCTAACGCTGTAGTAGGTTCATCCGCAATTAATAATCGCGGATTACATGAAATAGCCGTTGCGATTAAAGCACGTTGTCTCATCCCACCTGAGAATTGATGTGGATAATCATTAATCTGACCTTTAGGATCAGGAATACCAACCATACTTAATAACTCTTTAGCTCTTTCTAAAGCTTCTTCTTTATTCATATCAGTATGTCTTCTAATAACTTCCATCATCTGATTTTTAATTGAATACACAGGATTTAAACTTGTCATCGGATCTTGGAAGATCATTGCAAGTTCATTTCCACGATATTCAGTCATTTCACTATTAGACAATTTAGATAAATCAATTGGTCCATATAACTTAATATTTTTCAAATCTTCTTCGGACGGGTTTTCTAAATCAATTTTACTATAGATTTCCTCATTATAGTTTTTACCATAAAACAGAACTTCACCCTCTTTGATTTTTCCAGGATGTTCAATTAAATTCATGATACTTAATGAAGTAACACTTTTTCCACTACCACTTTCACCAACAATACCTAAAATATCGCCCTCATTTAATTCAAAACTAACTCCACGTACAGCTTGAACTTCACCTAAATGAGTAAAGAATGACGTTTTAAGATTCTTAACTTCTAATATTTTCTTTTTCATTATCTTCACCTAACCTTTACGAAGACGAGGATCAAGTGCATCACGTAATCCGTCTCCTAAGAAATTAAACGCAAGCATTGTAATCGCAATAGCCGTAGCCGGGAAGAATAGTTGATATGGATAAGTAACTAATCCCGCTAAAGCATCATTTGCTAAAGTACCCCATGAAGCCAGTGGAGCTGATAACCCAAGTCCAATAAAACTTAGGAATGCTTCAGTGAATACTGCTGCTGGAATCATCATTGTCATAGAAACCACAATAGGTCCCATAGCGTTAGGTATTAAATGTCTTAAAATAATTCTAAAATTAGAAACACCAATCGTTCTAGCTGCTAAAACAAATTCTTGTTCTTTCAGACCTAAAACTTGCCCTCTAACCAATCTTGCCATACCAACCCAGTACACACTACCTAAAGCAATAATAATTGTACCAAGCCCACCTTGTCCTCTAAAGAGCACAAAATAATGGCCAAATATTGTTAAATCAATAACTACTTCTCGTAACAATACCATTAATAATATTACATACAACGTTAACGGAACAGAATTAATAATATCAACAAATCTCATCATAAAATTATCAACTCTACCTCCAACATAACCAGAAACACTACCATATAAAACTCCAACAAAGAAGTTTACAAGTGTAGCAACAGCAGCAACAAACAATGATATTCTCGCACCATACATAACACGTGCAAGTAAGTCACGACCTAAATTATCAGTACCCCAAGGATACAATCTATTCATTACAGAGTCAGTTACATTCATAGTAATTCGACCTTTATAATTTAATTCAATATTAACATCTTCTAATCCTTCAAGTCTATCCTCAGGATCAACTAAACCATAAGAGTAATCCATTGTAAGAATTTCTCCTCTAAAAGTCATTTCAACTAGATCAGAGTTATTATCAAAAGCATCCATCATAGCCTCGGCACCATCATCACCAGTTAATCCAGTTTGTAAATCACCAGAACTTAAAACAACTTCCTCCAAAGAATCAATAACGCTAAGATCAAACTGTTCACCATCAATTAACAATCCATATAATGGACTATCTGGATGAATGTAAGCCACTTCAACATAATCATCGCCATTAGGATAACTAACATCCTTTAATCCGATTCCCCAAGCGTCAGAATAATAAATTTTACTACTTAATAATCCTGGATAATCATAAGTCCCAGATACAGTTCCTTCTAAAGATACTTTATATTCATCAGAGAAATATAATAATCTATTAGGAATATCACGGTAAACTTGATCAATACGACCTAATAAAGTTCCTTTTTCATCTGTTTCTAAAACACGATACTCTCTAGTAACATACACAAAACGATCTTTCTCAATCTCATATATGTCAAGTCGTGGTGGTAAATTCGAATAATCTAATATTTGATCAGAATAGTCTCCTTCTCTAAAAGAAGGTCCAATAAGTCCAAAAAACAGAATAAAGATAACACCAAATAATCCACCCATACTTAATCTATTTTTTCTTAATCTACGCCAAACATCTTGCCAATACGTCAAACTTTTTCTAGTTTGTTCGCTATCTAGTTTTTCTTCTCTAGAAATAAATGTATATTTGTCATTCATACTCATACCCCCTACGAATCCATCTTAATTCTTGGATCAATAAACGAATAAGCAATATCAACAAACATTACCATTATTATATAGAAAACAGAGTAGAAAACAGTCATCCCAATCGTAACAGTATAATCACGATTAGTAACACTCTCTACAAAATACCCACCCATACCAGGTAAAGCAAAAATTCTCTCTACAACAAATGATCCTGTCATAATTGCCGCAATCATTGGTCCAACATAAGTAATAACTGGAATCAAAGCATTCTTAAAAGCATGTTTAAAAATAACTTTATATTCACTAATACCATTAGCTCTAGCAGTACGTACATAGTCTTGGCGTAAAACTTCTAACATACTAGATCTTGGTAATCTCGATACAAAACTAATACTGTATCCTGATACTGCAATTGTAGGTCCAATCCACCATAATGGCTTAGAATTCCCAAATGTAGGAATCCATCCTAATTGTCCTGCAAAAAAGTAAATAATAACCGTAGCAATAACAAAACTAGGAACAGTAACTCCTATTGTTGCTGCAAACATAACAATGTAATCGACCGTACTATTTTGCTTCAAAGCTGAAATAATACCAATAGGTACCCCAACAATGATGATAAGCAAGGTGGCGAGTCCACCTATAATAGCCGAAGTCGGAAACCCTTTAGCAATAAGTTCATTAACAGAAGTTCCTAAAATTCGATAAGATAATCCTAAATCAAAAGTTAGTAAACCCTTCATATAAATCCCATACTGTACAATAACAGGTTTATCTAAATTATATCTTTCATTTAATCTTTCTTCTATTGCAGCTGGTAATTGTCTTTCACGAGTGAAAGGACCACCCGGAATTAACTGTAATAGAAAAAAAGTTAAAGAAGCTATAATCAAAATCGTTATGAAAGCAGAAATTACACGTTTAATATAATAATTTCCCATAAAATCGCCTCTTTCTTAATAAAGTATGTATTTATTATACAATATTATTATATAAATGCAATACAGCAATAGTTCTAAACTGGTCAACATTTACAAATGTATTCCTTATTTACAATACAATACAAAATAGATAAGAATAGATTGTCAACCCCCTAAAAAAGGCTAAACATAACGCAATTTTCTTAATTTACCACAACTATAATAAGACACTAATAAATAGTCTAAATTTAGAAAATTATGAAGTCAAAAAAAATATATTTATATAAAAAATTGTAAGCGTTTTTACGCTTTAATACTGTAAAGTGCTCGAAAACACGTGCATAGTAAACTACTCCCGAAACATCATTAAAATAATAAAATAAAACATCTCCTAATAACAAGTAAAAAAATGGAAAATCGGAAAACCATTGTAATATTAAATTACTAAAGGGAAATCACACTCTTTTGCTTCCTAATATTTGTTGTTGTTTATAATATCATTACAAAATAAAAAGCGTTTTCTCTCCATCGAATGAGCACTTTTCAATCTATTATCGCCTAAATATTTTACTCTATCCCTTTTGTAAAGTCCTTAAGCTGCCTATTGACCACCAAAAAAGGAGCGATTTTGCTCCTTATATTTCCAAATCATTTATATTATTAAATATTGTAATATCATTTATTTTCTTATTTTCACTAATATCTACTAACTCTGATTCATTAACATATTTTAGTAATTTATATGGCTTCTCCTTAAAAATAATTATCTTGTTTTCTAATAAACTAAATTTCTTTAAATCTACAAAAACATTTGAACTAGTCTTAAAACTAATACCACTATGTTTTCCATATTTAATTTCCCACATTGTTTTTGAGTTGATTGTTAAGATTGATGATGAGTTAACTCGAATAACCTTTACAAAATATTTCTTATCATCTTTAAATATTATGTAATCATACTCTTTGAAAAATGCTTTTTTCACTTCCACATTTCCCAGCACTTCAATTATCTTTTTCTTACTCATCAAATTCACCTCAAACTATTTTTTAAATACTCTTAATATTAGTCCTAAAAAGATTCCAAGTACAGCTGCAAAAATAACTCTATATTCAGCTGGAAGTAAAAAAGTAATAGTATGAGCTGGAATCCAAAACAACGGTATAGATCTTAAAATAACAACTCTGAAAAACTGTACCCAATCAATCTGCTTAATTGCCTTATCAATACTTTTTACACCATCTAACAATGTATCACTAACACGATGAAAAGCCATCATTGTGGGAGCGAATATTACATTCATAAATACTGATGTGAATAACGCAAAAGCAAAAGTAGATCCTTCAAACGGTAAAATATCCTTTTCTTGTAGTTGAAGTACCCCTGTAGAAAAGACAGTAAACATTAATACAATAACAACACCAATAAATCCCCAAACCATTGCTTTTAAGAAAATATTCTTAGGGATTTTCCAACTTTTTGTTTTTAGTCTTACACCAATAAAATCACCAATTGATGCTAAAAAGAAAAACTTAATAAATCCTCCAATTAAAGGGAAATCAGTTGCAAAATCCAAAAAGAATGTTCTAGTAACTATAAATACTAATATCACTGTAAGTACAAATACTAACAGTGATATTAATTTATCATTCTTTTTAACAAAGTCCATTTTTTTCACAAATACTAATGATATATTTTTTATGACTTACAAAAATAACTATAGCATCTTTTAATAAGTTGTATTCACCCTTATGCAAATAATACCCGTTCTCACTCAAATTTTCAACAAATCCTTTTTTTAGTTCCTCATATGATACTGCTTGTATATGTTCTAATGCCGTCTTACCATCTTCTGTAAAAAAGTAATTCCAAGCATAAGTCTTTTCATTATC
>JAOZSP010000154.1 GCA_029939615.1 Candidatus Izemoplasma sp.
TGAAGTAATAAGAGGAACATTAAAAGCTATACTTGGTTTCGTAATTTTAGGTGCTGGAGCAGGGATTTTAGTAGGATCATTAGACTACTTTGGTCAATTATTCCAGTATGCATTTGACGTTCAAGGTGTAGTTCCTAATAATGAAGCAATCGTTTCATTAGCATTAAATGACTATGCTACTTCAACTGCAGTTATTATGGTTATAGGGATGGCGGCTAACATTTTAATCGCTAGATTCTCTAAACTTAAGTTTATTTTCTTAACAGGACATCATACTTTATACATGGCTGCTTTAATTGCTGTTGTACTTAAAGTTGGCGGACTTGACGGTTGGTTATTATACATCGTTGGTGGTATGGCTTTAGGTTTAACTATGGTTGCATTCCCAGCAATAGCACATCCAACTATGAAGAAAATTACTGGAAATGATGAAATTGGATTTGGTCATTTCTCAAGTATCACTTATTGGCTTTCAGGAGAAATAGGGAAATTAGTTGGTAAAGGTTCAAAATCAACAGAAGAAATGAATTTCCCTAAATCATTATCATTCTTAAGAGATAGTTCTGTATCAATCTCATTAACAATGCTTTTGATGTATTTAATCGTTACAATCGCAGCAGGACCAGACTTTGTAGCTAACACATTAGGTGTTGGAGACAATTACATCGTATTTGCATTTATTCAATCATTAACATTTGCAGCTGGTGTATATGTAGTTCTTGCCGGTGTTCGTATGATTATTTCTGAAATCGTTCCTGCATTTAAAGGATGGGCTGACAAAATTGTTCCTGGTGCTAAACCAGCACTAGATTGTCCAATCGTATTCCCATACGCACCAAATGCAGTATTAATTGGATTTTTAGTATCATTCTTAGGTGGTATCGTTGGTATGTTAATCTTAATTGCTGTTAACGGTACAGTTATACTTCCTGGAGTTATACCTCACTTCTTCGTAGGAGCAACTGCTGGTGTATTTGGTAATGCTACTGGTGGACGTAGAGGAGCTGTTATTGGTTCATTCGTTAATGGTTTAGTTATCACTTTCTTACCATTATTGTTAATGCCTGTACTTGGAGATTTAGGTTTTGCAAATACTACTTTTAGTGATGCAGATTTCATCGGTACTGGTATTGTTATAGGATTCTTAGCTAACTATGGTAAGTTTGCTATTACTGCTTTCGTAGTTGTATTATTCAGTTTACCATTTGTTCATGCATTCCTTACAAAAGATAAAGTAGAAGCATAAAACTTAAAGGGGAATTCGCGTTCCCCTTTTTAAATTGGAGATTTAAATATGAAAAAATTCAGTGCACAAATTAGATTAGAAATTTTGAAAATGTTAAAACAACGTGGGTTCGGACACTTAGGTGGAAGTATGTCAATTGTGGAGACATTAAGCGTATTATATACCAAAGTAATGAATATTGATCCAAGTAACCCAGCTTGGGAAGATAGAGATTACTTAGTTTTGTCCAAAGGGCATGCTGGTCCCGCTTTATATTCGGCCCTTGCATTAAAAGGGTACTTTAAAAAATCCATATTATTAACCTTGAATGATAACAACACAACATTACCGAGTCATTGTGATCGCCTTCTAACTCCAGGTATCGATATGACTACTGGTAGTCTTGGACAAGGGATCAGCAGTGCTGTTGGAATAGCTAAAGCATTAAAATTAGAAAAAAAGCAGAATAAAGTTTATGTAATTATTGGTGATGGTGAGTTAAACGAAGGACAATGTTATGAAGCCTTACAATTTGCGTACCATCATAAATTAGATAATTTAGTTCTATTTATCGATGAAAACAAGCAACAATTAGATGGATTCACAAAAGATATTATGATTCAACAAGATATTTCTAAAAAAGTAGCTGCATTCGGATTTGACACAGTTAAGATTGATGGTCATAATGAAGAAATAATTTTAAAAGCTATAAAAAATGCATTGCTAGTTAAAGATGTTCCTTCTTGCATAGTTTTAGATACAGTTAAAGGTAAAGGTGTAGAAATGTATGAAGGTGAAATAAATAATCATCACGTAAGATTCAATGATAATCAACTAGAATATGTTAATAATTTAATTACGGAACTTGAAGAGGAGATATCATGAGTGTAGAAATATTGATGCAATCGCTTAATTCACCTATTGAATTACGTAATGTATATGGGGAAACACTAATTGAATTAACGAGAGAAAACAACAAAATTGTTCTTTTAGAAGCAGATTTAATGGGGGCAATTAAGACTAATAATTATCAAAAAGCATTTCCGAATAATTTAATTTCATGTGGAATCATGGAAGCTAATATGGTAGGTGTAGCGAGTGGATTAAGCTTGCGTGGATTTATTCCTTACATGCATACATTTGGACCTTTCGCAACAAGAAGATGTTATGATCAATTATTTTTATCAATAGGATATGCAAAATTAAATTTAAAAATAATTGGTAGTGATTCGGGAGTAAGTGCAGCTCACAACGGAGGTACGCACATGCCCTTTGAAGATATTGGACTAATGCGTTTGATTCCAAAATGCACAGTAATTGAAATAAGTGATCATGTGATGTTTAGAGATATTCTAAAGCAAGTATCATCACGTTATGGAATGTACTATATAAGAATAGTTAGAAAAAGTATGGAACAAATATATAAAGAAGATTCAACTTTTAAAATAGGGAAAGGTATTGTTTTAAGAGAAGGCAAAACTGTTGCTATTGTTGCAACAGGAATTATGATTAAGGAAGCATTACTTGCAAGAGAGATGTTAGAAAAAGAAGGAATTAGTACGGCAGTTATCGATATGTTTACAATCAAACCAATTGATAAAGAACTATTAATAAGATATGCAAATAAAACAGATTTGATTGTTACAGCTGAAAATCATAACATTATTGGTGGTTTAGGTAGTGCAGTGCTTGAAAGTTTAGAAAAAACAAATTCTAAAGTTGCTAGAGTTGGAGTTGAAGATAGATTCGGACAAGTAGGAACACAACAATTTCTACAAAAAGAATACGGGCTAACAGCTTTGAAGATAGTTGAAACAGTTAAGGAGAATTTATAATGTATTTAGTTGATTCAGCTAATATAGTATTTGTTAAAAAAATGATTGAAAATTATGAAATAAAAGGAATCACAACGAACCCAACAATCATCGGGAGAGAAAACACTAAATATATAGAGTTACTAAAAGAACTTAAAGAAGTGCTAAATGGACGAGATTTTCATATTCAATTAACATCAGAATCATTTGATAAGATGATAGTTGAAGCGGAAGAACTTTATAATCTAATAGGAGAAACTTTGCATATAAAAGTTCCTGTATCTACTGAAGGATTCAAAGCAATTAAGTATTTATCTAGAAAAGGAAGAAATGTTACAGCAACAGCTGTATGTAATACAAATCAAGGAATAATGGCAGGTTTGTGTGGTGCAAAAAGTATTGCTGTTTATGTTAATAGAATTACTAGAACAGGAATGGATGGAAATCAAGTTGTGCTAGAGATTTTAGAAGCGTTTAAGAAACACAATTTATCAACTAAAGTAATCGGAGCATCCTACAAAAATATTGAGCAAATTATAATATCTATTAATAATGGAATAGATCAAGTTACAGTAGGGGAAAATCTTTTTGAATTATTATTTTATTCAGAAGTAACAGAAAAATCAATTAATCAATTCACAAAAGATTTTTTAAATTCTTATAAAATTTAAGGAGCGGTTTAATGGAAAGAGCGGAATTTAAAATTAAAGACAAAGCAGGACTACATGCACGTCCTGCATCAATTTTATGTAATATTGCAAGTAAATATTCAGGAGATATTGATATCATTTATAATGATAAAAGATATACTCTTAAATCAATTATGATTATTATGTCACTAGGTATTCCTTATGGAGCGAGTATTGCTTTAGAAGCGAATGGTGAAAACGAAGAACAAGTTATTAATGATTTATCTGATGTATTAATAAAAAACAATTTAGTGTAAAAACAATTTAGTGTAAAAA